>NZ_JBMVQP010000029.1:0-48229 GCF_050522425.1 Myroides sp. C6-3
TCCTTTTGGACCACGTAAACCTTCTAATTGCTCCGGTGTAAAGTCCTCATAAGTAAAATCTTTCCCCGCGTCTCCGTCTTCTCCTTTTGGACCACGTAAACCTTCTAATTGCTCCGGTGTAAAGTCCTCATAAGTAAAGTCTTTTCCTGCTTCTCCGTCATCTCCTTTTGGACCTGCTGCTAAATCAACCGTTACCGTTTGGTTTGCTTCGTTTGTATACGTAATTGTTCCATCTCCATTATCAACCAAAGTTGTAAGGGTTTCATTTTCCTTTACAATAGTATTGGCATCTAAATTATGTTGGAAGTCATTTTCATCTGTATAAACAATTTGTCTTGTTGTCGTATTATAAATCAGGGATGTAATCGATTGTTCTACCTTAACTAACTGTTTTAAAACTTGATACAAGTCAAGGTCTGTTCTATTTTGAATTACTTCTGTCAAGTCTCCAATTACATTGATATTGGTTAGCACACCTGCTTCATTGGTATACGTGTATTTACCTGGTTGTGTGCGCACCAACGTTGTAATAGTTTCTCTTTCGCTAAAGAATGTTTCTAAATTCAGCGTTGTGGTTGCTCCACGCTCATCAACAAAAGAAATAATCCCAGTAGTCTGATCTAACGCAATAGAGGTAACTGTTTCGAATGATTTGACAGCGCCTTTTATATCAACTGATACGACTTGATCTTCCTCATTGGAGTAAGTCAACATACCAGTTGTAGAGTCATACCCCAAAACAGTTACGGTCTCATATTGCTCAACGATATCCTCAAAGTTTATTACAACTTTAATTCCATCGTCATTGATGTAATATAATTTATCCCCTTCATAAATTACATTACCTTCAGTTGTTCGAACGATATTTTTAATTAGGTTTTTCACCTTATCGCCTTCCATATTTAAAATCTCTTCGAAATGTTGTACAACGAGAGAAGGAACATCATTTCCGTTTACTAAACGCTGCCAAGCGTCATTATACCAATAGTAATAACCAGGCGTAATAAGTGCATTAGCCGTTGTATTGAATACCATTAAACTATTAAGGTTACCATTCGTTATTGTCGTCTTATCTGTTGCATTTGTCAAAGCAACATTAGGAATTAATAATCCTCGGTTCGTAGCTTCAATCGTCAATTCCGCAGATTTATTTGGGCTATTGGTTCCAATACCCACTTGCGCGTTTGCTGATACTGCCCCCATTAATAGAGCAATTGGTATTAATCTTTTTTTCATAATAATAGTGATGTGTCTAACATTCTTGTGTATAGTAAATGCTAATGCATTATTTCAATACCAAATTTTCACTCTTTATTTCAAATCTAGGATTCAAAAAATTGGCGCAAACTATTTTTTAGTGATTCTAAAAAAACTAAACTCGTCGATTTTAAAAAAGACCATAAATCACAACAATCTAATAAACAAGAAGATATCAACTAAAAAACCTAGACTATCCCCAACCTTTTGGGTAAGTAAAAACTATCCTTTCTTTTTGGTAAGAATGAAAACAATCCAACTTTTTACTGTACTTTTTTGAAGTAAAAAGAGACATTTCCCCCCCTAGTAATTCGGAGAAAAAGTTAAACAAAAGTGAAGTAGCGCCCTTTTGAGCGTTAAATAAATCCAAAAAACAAGAAAAAAAGCGAGAAAAATGAACCTTTATTTCGGCCCTCAAAAATCAATCTATTTAACTAGATAACAATACGCTTTCTTATTTTGGATCAGCTAGCGCTCCAATTCTATTTCAATTATCAAGTGTCTTTCGCTTCCCTTGAAACTAAAATTACCTGACCGTTTCTCTATTGGTTGTACAACCTATGCTATAACCGATATAGAATAAAAAAGAAAAAACTAGAGGAGTTTGAGAAAACAAAAAGAAAGTATACCTCAGTAAATCAAAAAAATAAACTAAAAACAAAGCGTTTACACAAATAAATTCAAAGTATCCTATATTTTCCCAAGTTTTTTTTTGATAATATAATATTTTCTTCAGCTACGTAAATAATCTTTAAATTTAATTGATAAACAGTGAGTTTTTTTGCTATTTTTGTAAGGCAGTAATTCAAAAAAAACTGCATCAACGTTTTATTTAATACAACAACAACTTTTAAAAAAATACTATAAAATGAGTTTAGAAACAAAATTTGAACTTTCTATTGATAAGATAGAAAAGTCTAGAGTCGATTCAATTGATTTCGAGAATGTAAAATTTGGATCTATTTTCACGGATCATATGTTGGTTTGTCATTATAAAGATGGGAAATGGGGAAAAGTGGAAATCAAGCCTTATGGACCGATGAGCTTTGCTCCTTCAATTAATGTTTTCCACTACGGACAAGCTATTTTCGAAGGAATGAAAGCATACAAAGACAATAATGATGACGTATGGTTATTCCGTCCACGCGAGAACTGGGCTCGTTTTAATAAATCTGCAGAACGTATGGCTATGCCACACATTGATGAAGAGCGATTTATTGACGGTTTAAAAGCACTTTTAGATTTAGATAGAGAATGGGTAAGAAAAGGAGAAGGAAATTCTTTGTATTTACGTCCTTTTATGGTTGGTACACACGAAGGTGTTGTAGCTGGTCCTTCTAGCGAATTTATGTTCTGTGTTATTTGTTCTCCTGCACGTACCTATTACTCAGGAAAAGTAAAAGTACAAATTGCAGAGCACTTTAGCCGTGCTGCAAATGGTGGTGTAGGATACACTAAATGTTCTGGAAACTACGGTGGACAATTCTACCCTACGCAATTAGCTCAAAAAGAAGGTTACCAACAAGTAATCTGGACAGATGACGCTACACACACAAAATTAGAGGAAGCGGGTACAATGAACGTATTCTTCCGTATTGGAGATACTTTAATTACTGCTCCTACAAGTGAGCGTATCTTAGATGGTGTTACAAGAAAAAGCTTAATCGATATCGCGAAAAGCAAAGGAATTAATGTTGAAGTTCGCTCTATCGTTGTTCAAGAGTTGTTAGATGCACATGCTAAAGGTGAATTATTAGAAATCTTTGGTGCTGGTACTGCAGTTACAATCGGACAAATTGAAGGTTTTGCTTACCAACAAAAATACTACGAATTACCAAATGTAACAGATGAAGATTCTTATGCTGTCTTGTTAAAAACAAACTTACAAGGTATTCAACAAAAAGCAATTGAAGATACATTCAACTGGACAGAAAAAATATAGTGATCCCTTTTGGACACAATTTCAAGAACGGCAGTAACCCTGCCGTTTTTTTATGCACTATATTGAAGGTTTTTACTTATTTTTGCTAAAATCTTTATTATGTTTACAACAGGTCAAATTCAATTCGCACTTTTTTTTATTATCACATTTACGATCATTTTAATTATTATGTATCGCAAAGACCTCAATCTTCACCGTAAATACTACAAGAATAGATTGTGGATTTTACTTGCGTTTTTGGCCTTTATTGGTTCGCTATTTATCCTCAAAAATGTGTTGAAATAATGCTTTAATCCTTAGTGTCGATTGCTAATTATGAAAATTCTTAAGTATTTCCTTCTTCTAGTTGCTTTGCTATGCGTTTCGCTAGTTGTCTTTGTATTAACTCAAAGTGGCACTTTCAAAATCACAAAATCTTTTGAGCTTGACGCACCTCAACCCATTGTATATCAATACATACAAGATTTAAACAATTGGAATGATTGGATTGAAACTGAACATAACTCCAATGGAGTCTACAGCATTACCCTATCTAATATCGGAGTGTATCAAATTCGAAAAGAATATGAAAAACCGTTTGATAGCATTTCACAAGACATTCTCTACGACAATAAATTATCAAATATTGTCTGGCGTTTTAGCCCCAACGGACAAAAAACCAAAGTAGATTTCCTTTTTGAAGGTACTATCGACCTCAAAACAAAAATACTAACCTTCTTCTCGGGATCTCCAGACCAAGTTGTTGGTCAGGCCGTTGACAATAGCATCAATGCTTTGATCGTATTTTTCATCAAACAGTATAGAGAATATGATTTAGGTACTACAGGTTCAACGAACAAAGAGGCATTTAACTATATCTATTTAAATGGTACTTCAAGTTATACAGCTATCAAAACAACAATTGAAACACTTAATAAACAATTGACCGACTTCTGTTCTTCAAATAATATTACTGTTGATGCTACCCCTCTACTGATTTTAGACAACAAGCCCTTAACGGATAACTTGGAATTTCAATATGGTTTTAGACTTCGAGATTCTGTTTTTTTAAATGAAGAAGAGATCTTCAAACTAGGCCGTTTAGAAGCTACCACTTCCTTCGAAAGTACGCTTACGGGTTATTATTCTCACCTGCCAAAAGCCTTGAGAGAAATTCGTACGATTATTAGTAAATCAGAGGTTTTCACAACTAATCCGACACAGCAGATGATGATTGAATTAAACCAATCTTCACTAAATAATCGTCTACCTTCTACTTGGAAAACAACGGTTTTAATTCCGATTACACCTAACGAAAAACCCTCGGCCGTGTATGACAGTATAAGACATCCGCGTTTACCAGTGTACAAGAAACCAATACGGGTACTGGAGGACTCAACTCCTGCGACTCAAGAAACAAGCCAAACACCTCCTCCAACTGAGGAATAAACCTAAATAAAAAGAGAATCGGTCAGATTCTCTTTTTCATTTATATTCCTTTTGCTATTAGTGCTTTAGCTTCTTCTAAATCTTCTGGTGTATCAATCCCTACCCCAATGTGATGGGTAATTGCCATCTTTATCCGTTTACCATATTCTAAATAGCGTAATTGTTCTAATTTTTCAGTTGCTTCCAAAAATTTCATGGGCCAAGTTGTAAACTCGAGTAACGCCTCACGTCGGAAAGCATAGACTCCAATATGTTGGTAGTACTGTACTTGCGTTTCTTTATCGCGAGGATAAGGAATAACAGAACGAGAAAAATACAAGGCTACTTGATTTTCGTCAACCACCACTTTCACGTTATTAGGATTCTCAATGCGTTCCCATTCGTTAATAGGAGTCATTAAAGAGGCTAAATCGATTTGCTTATCCTGGTCTTCTTTAAAAATTTGAACTAACTTTTCCAAATTGTCCGTATGGACAAACGGTTCGTCTCCTTGTACATTGATTACAATATCTGCTTCAATATCAACCACTGCTTCTGCTATTCGATCACTTCCACTTTCGTGTTCTTTGATACTTCGCACCACTTTTCCGCCATGTTGTTGAATTTCGTCAAAAATCAAAGGTGAATCTGTCACAACAAATACATCATCAAAAAGTCCTGTTGCTACTGTTGCTTCATACGTTCTTCGAATAATGGTTTTACCTCCTAATTCTTGCATCAATTTAGCAGGAAAACGCGTAGAGGCATACCGTGCCGGAATAACCGCAATTACTTTCATACTGGTTTTATTTAGTCAATCAAAGATAAGAGATTTCAATAAGCTCTAACAAAAAATGCACGCTTGTTTTATCGTTTAACCTAATCCAATTGCTCTTCAAAATACTCCTCTTGAAAGCCAATCAAGTACAATTTACTTTTTGCTCGGGTTATAGCAGTATACAGCCAACGAACATACTCTTGATTAATTCCTTCTGGCAAATACGGTTGTTCAATAAAAACGGTGTCCCATTGTCCACCTTGTGATTTATGACAGGTTACGGCATATGAAAACTTCACTTGTAAAGCGTTGAAATACTCATTTTCCTTTACTTTCTGATTCTTTTTATACTTGGAAATTTCATCTTCATAATCTAGTAAAACCTCTTGATACAAGCGATTACTCTGTTCATACGTCAAGGCAGGTGATTCACTCGTCAGCGTATCCAGTAAAATAACAGTATCAAATGGAGCCATTTGATCATAGTCAATCATGCGAATGCGCACCGACGCAAATCGAAAGCCATAGAGTTCGACTGTCTTGTAAATTTGAAGAATTTCGATAATATCACCATTGGCTAAGAAATCCGTTACGGTAGAATCTTTCAACCAATAGTAATTGTTTTTCACAACCATCAACAAATCTCCTGCGGCTATTTCACTTTCTCGATCTAAAATACGCATTCTTATTTGTTGATTATAAGCATTGGCTCGCTTATTGGAGCGTACAATAAACATGGTTTCCTCAGGGCCAGCATTTGAATAGGACGAAAAAATAGCATCTTGAATATCATAACTATCTGTTAGGCGAATAATATCTTTAAATCCATAGAGATTAAACTGAAAAGTATCCATGAAATGAGAATCTAACAACAAGCGCAATTCCGTTGCATTGTAGAGAATCCCGGAATCTTCTTCTTGACGCATGACTTCATCTAACTCAATGTGCTGAATTGGCATATTGTAGTGAAAGCTCAACTGATCCGTATTCAAAGCTGGGCTGACGGTCATATTAATGGGCGGAAGCTGAGCGACATCACCAATCAAGATCAGTTTGCAATT
Source organism: Myroides sp. C6-3 (assembly GCF_050522425.1). Taxonomy (NCBI): domain Bacteria; kingdom Pseudomonadati; phylum Bacteroidota; class Flavobacteriia; order Flavobacteriales; family Flavobacteriaceae; genus Myroides; species Myroides sp. C6-3. Next base: position 6,446 of record NZ_JBMVQP010000029.1, read on the forward strand.
TTGCCCCGTGTATACATAATAGATCAAATCATCTAAAAGCGATCCATGCGGATACATACTACTATCACCCGCTGAACCATCCCCTATCATGGAAGCTTCATCCACAATAAAGACCGTGTTCTTATGCTTATTTTGACGCATCGTATATTGCATTCCTCCACCGTTCTTCAAGGGTTTAGGATAATAGATATACTTGTGTATAGTAAATGCAGGACGTTGCGCATAGCTGCTAATTACCTTAGCTGCGCGTCCCGTTGGAGCAAGCATAACGGCATATTTGTGAATCGAAGGCAACTGATTGACTACGACAGATAATAACGTCGTTTTTCCTGTACCTGCGTATCCCTTTAAAACAAACAACTCGTCTTGTTGATCTGTTGTACTAAATTCCGCTATTTTCTGTAAGAAAATATCTTGTTTTAATGTCAATTCGTACGGAAATTGATGTCGTAATATCTTGTAAAATTCAGTTCCTCTCATGTTCTTATTCTCCTAAATACACCTAAAACATCAAAGATACTAAGCTTTTTAGGCCAAGACTAATATACTCCCTTAAAATTGTTTAAATTTGTCTCTCGCATTCGTTGTCAGAAATTTATAGCTCAACAAACTATGAAGCAAAGCTTAAACAAACTTATCATTCAGGTTTCCCTTCAGAAATTTACGTTTATTATTCAAGAAATTGAATCCAAACGCATTCATCATTTTGTTTCGGAAGGATTGAATCAAAACAAAACAATTGAAGATCAGTTGCATGCGCTCTTTGCTAAACATGAAATTTTAAACACACCTTTTGAGGATGTTTTAGTGCTACACGATAGTAATCTCAATACGTTTGTACCAACAGCTCTATTTGATGAGCAAGCAATGGGATCGTATTTACAATACAACACCAAAGTTTTTTCTTCTGACTTTTTTGCCTTTGATGAGTTAACGGGAAAAGACATCAATAATGTCTATATTCCCTATGTGCAAATCAACAATGTACTGTTTGAAAAACTAGGTTCTTTTACCTATCAAAATATCAACACAGCACTCGTTGAACGCATCCTAACTTTATCAACAGATGAAAGCGAAATTGAAGTTTATGCTTATGTGCAAAAAGATCACTTTGAATTAGTTGTTACCCAAAAAGGAGAACTACTCCTATTCAATTCATTTTTGTATACAACAGCACAAGACTTCATTTACTATCTCTTATTTGTGTATGAACAACTTAAACTAGATCCCGAGCATATTCGATTAAAATTAATCAGTCGAATCGAAAAAGAAGATCCGTTATTTGAACAAGCATACACTTATATTAGACACGTAGATATTTTGGAGGAACAGGCTGCCATTGCGCCTTCACTCCTCTTGCATTATCAAGTACCCAAACAACATTATATTTTATTCCATCTATGAGAATTATTTCAGGAAAATTAAAAGGAAGAAAGCTTAGCCCACCTAAAAACCTACCTGTACGTCCAACAACTGATATGAGTAAGGAAGCCTTGTTTAATATTTTAAACAACCACTTCAACTTCTCTGAACTACAAGTATTGGATCTATTTGCGGGCACAGGAAGTATTAGTTATGAGTTTGCTTCAAGAGGCGTGGAAAATATTGTCAGCATTGATGCGGATTATGGTTGTGTCAATTTTATTAAAAAAACGGCTAAAGATTTTGATCTCAATATCGTTCCCTACAAATCAGATGTGTTTAAATTTATTGAGAAACACCAAGGAACGTATGATATTATTTTTGCGGATCCACCGTATGATTTCACTCAAGAACAATTTGAAAAAATCATTACAGATATCTTAGCAAACAACATCTTAGACGAAGAAGGCATGCTTGTAGTAGAGCATTCTAAATTCACTAAACTAGAGCATATGCCTCATTTCTCTTTTGAGAAAAACTACGGAGGATCTGTCTTTACTTTTTTTGAGTACACGTTTGAGGATGAGGATGAGGATGATACAGAAGAAGAATAAAAAAATCCACACCTAGGTGTGGATTTTTTTATTCCTAACTAGTCGTTTACTGCATCGGTGGTTTTCCAGTCCCATCCCAAATTGGAGGTTCGCCGTTTAATTTTCGCTCTAAATTATCACGCTCTAATTGAGTCATCAATGAATTATCACTTTTATAAACTTGATTATCAATTAAAATTCTCGTTCCACTTGGATTCCTTTTATAAGGAATATAATATGTATTAACATAGCTCCTATCTAACTCAGATAATTGATTATTATCAAAGAAAACGGAACCATCTTTTTTAGTGAGTGTAGGTTGTCCATTTACACTAAAGGTATAGGAATCATATAACATGATTGAATTAAAATCAAATGCTCCAAGTGTCAGGTAGTTTTGGGTTACTCGATCAAAATTATGGTTATGTTCATTGGCTATGTTCGCAACATTTACATCAATATACGCATCTCGATCGGGTCTAGATTGCTCATGAAATAAACCTAAAGCATGTAATATCTCATGCATTATCGTTTTCGAATTAAAGGATACTAGATTAATTATTTGTTGTCCGCCAATACTGCCTATTTGGGAATTATTGACATTACTACTATAAAAAGTAATATAATTATAATTAACACCTAGGCTAGGATTACCTGTAGGTTCACCTGTTGCGTTATAAAATCTAACATTCGTTAGTTCTTCCAATTCATTCATCGCCTGCTGAATAGCGGCTATCTGAAGTGTATTCAAGTTAGAATCAAAAGTAAATCGAACCATTGCCCAATGGGTTCCTTGTGGCAATGCAACAACTTTAGTGTCATAAAAATCTTCCAGTTGCTTTCCGCTTTCCGATGGTAATCCCAAAGGAACTATTCCATATTCAGGTTTAAAAACTCCCTTATATCTTGGTTTATTTTTAAATGCAAAAACATCTCCATATTGATCTAAGCCTTGTAGCTGCTTCTCTGACAACACTAAATCCCCTAAATAAACATACTGATTATCCATTTTTTCAACACGGGCTCCTGATGTTAAAGTCAAAACTTTTGTATTTTCATTTTTGTCATAAACGAGATGCTTCTCTTCTTCGTAAGTGGAGCAACGAACATAAACGAGAATCAATAAAAAAAGGACAATTATCTTCTTCATAACTCATTGTTTTTTAATGTTAATTTTTTCTTTTCTAAAAATAGAACAAAAAAACACAACACTCTGAAATACAATTGAATATAGTAATAAATAGGTGATTTATATTTTATTTTTAAATACTTTTTTTAGATTTAAGTAATGTGTAGACCAAAATCTCAAGTAAGCACAAAAAAAGATTGACTTGCATGCAAGTCAATCTTTTTATTCTTATACATTAATTTAAAAATAAATGCAGATCTATAAGCCGGATTCTGTATGCACCGAAGTGCACCCTTATCATTTATCCAGGCCATCAATTACTCGATGGCTCTATCTGCCTACCCCTAAAGCATCGGGCGAGCAGCCCTCGAACGCTAAATATACATGGCATTTCACCGTATAGAGTTTACCTGATTTCACTACAGCCTTACCTGTACATCCTTTCTGTTGCACTTGTCCTCACGAATTGCTCCGCGGATGGGTGTTACCCACTATACTGCTCTATGGTGTCCAGACTTTCCTCTCGTTTATTGCTAAACCAGCGATAAGGCGATCTGCATAAGGTCGCAAAAGTACAGCTTTCCGCTCGAATGCGAAATAACTATTTACTTTATTTTATCTATTATGGAATCCACTTTTTAGGGAAATTCGGTTTGCGCTTTTCTAAAAATGCATTACGTCCTTCTATAGCTTCTTCTGTCATATAAGCCAAACGCGTTGCTTCTCCTGCAAATACTTGTTGTCCGACCATACCATCATCTGTTAAGTTCATCGCAAACTTCAACATCTTAATAGAAGTTGGTGATTTAGCTAAAACTTCTTGAGCCCACTCGTACGCAGTATCTTCTAATTCATCATGTGGAATCACGGCATTGACCATCCCCATTTCAAAAGCTTCTTGAGCAGAATAGTTTCTTCCTAAAAAGAAAATCTCTCTTGCTTTCTTTTGTCCTACCATTTTTGCCAAATAAGCCGATCCATACCCTCCGTCAAAACTAGTTACATCAGCATCTGTTTGTTTGAAAATAGCATGCTCCTTACTGGCTAAAGTCATATCACATACTACGTGTAAACTATGTCCTCCTCCGACAGCCCATCCCGGAACTACAGCAATTACAACTTTTGGCATAAAGCGAATTAAACGCTGTACTTCCAATATATTCAATCGATGCATTCCATCTTCTCCCACATACCCTTGATGTCCTCTTGCTTTTTGATCTCCTCCGCTACAAAAAGAATAAACACCGTCTTTTGGGGAAGGTCCTTCTGCCGAAAGTAGTACTACACCAATTGAAGTGTCTTCCTGTGCGTCGTAAAAAGCACGATACAACTCACTCGTTGTCTTAGGTCTAAAAGCATTTCGAACTTCTGGTCGATTAAACGCAATACGAGCTACTCCATTACTCTTTTTATAGGTAATATCTTCAAACTCGATAGCCGTTTTCCATTCTATCTTACTCATATCTTAGATTATTTGTGAGTAAAATTACTATTTTTTTACTTGATATCTATACAAAGACTTCGAGAATCCCTCTTCCTCTCTTCCCCTACCTCTAACTTTGTGTGCTCTTTCTTCTCTACCGCAAATTCAACACTTCCCTCTGCTCTTCATTTCCCTCTTCAACTAATCGACTTTTTTACATCTCCCCCTTTAAATTACGCAGTTCGCAATTATTTTAGTTGGAATGTGAAACTTTAATGGGGTTTTTCTTTGAAATTCAATAACTTTTACTAATTTGGTTTTTTCTTTAAAAAATCCCTACAAAGACAGTAAGACTAATGAATACCAAACTCACAATCGCTTTAGTTAGCTTATTAGCTTTAGCTTCTTGCAAACAACAGCAAGACGCTACGATGGATTTAGCCCTGAATATGCCCATCATCAAAGAACACAATGTCTTTATTGAAAAATCCTATGAGACCGCATTTCAAGAACTAAAACCAGAATATATCCTTGAAAAAGGACAACAAATTGAAGATTTTTACAATCAATATATCAATAAAAGTGGCTATACAGGAAGTTTTTTAGTCGCTCAAAATGGAAAAATTTTGTACGAACACTATTCGGGTTATGCCAATAAGAAACAAAATGAAGCCATTACTGAAAATACCCCGATACACGTAGCATCTGTTGGAAAGGTTGTTACGGCAATTACAATTCTTCGCTTGGTTCAAGAAGGTCTTATCCATTTGGATCAGCCAGTTTCAGAACTTATTGATGGTTTTCCCTATGAAGACATCACTATTCGCACCTTGCTAAGTCACCGAAGCGGTTTGAAATATTATGGGTATTACCCTAATGGAAAATGGAGTAGTCAAAATGTAATAACCAACGATCAAGTAATCGATGTCATTAAAAGCAAATCGGTTGCGCTAGATTTTAAACCCAATACGCGATTTACCTATAGCAATACCAATTACGTTGTATTAGCTTCCATTGCTGAAAAAGTAACCGGTAAGAAGTTCAAACAAGTGGTTCGCGATTTAATTTTTGATCCTTTAGAAATGAACCACAGCTTCGTCTTTGATGATATCACACATAAAAGAGAAGTTACGCAATCTTATAATTCAAACTATCGCGAAATGCATTGGGATTATATGGATGGAACTTATGGGGATAAAAACATTTATACGACACCAAGAGATATGCTCAAGCTGGATACAGCCATGTACTCCGATGATTTTTTAAATGCTGACCTAAAAACTCAAATGACTGAAGGTTATAGCTTTGAAAGTAAAGGTATTCGCAATTATGGATTAGGTTTGCGCTTGATCAAAATGAAAAACGATAAAAACTATACCTACCACAACGGTTGGTGGAGAGGGAATACCTCTTCTTATATTCGATTAGCGGACTCTAATGCTTGTATCATCCTCTTTTCAAATAAGTATTCCAAATTAACGTATAAAACGATCGATTTATCTCACTACTTAGGAGATTATCCCGTTGGAAATGTAGAGTTGTAAGTAATAGTACAACTCTTTTTTTTTGAAAGACGGTTAACTGTTAACAGTAATCCGTTAGCAGTTAACCGATAAGCTATTCGCTCAAAATACGCTTGATGTCTTTATTATCACCGTAAATAACCATGATATCGCCTTTGTGTAAAACCGTATCATAAGAAGCTATGCCTTGTACTTCGTGAATTTTTCGCTGTGCACCAAAGAAATTGCGATCTTCGCGTACTTTTAACGTAGTAAGTACCACTAAATTATAATTCGTTCTAAAGCCAATTTCCCCCAAAGTTTTATTGGCAAAACGATCAGAAATAGTTATTTCCACAATACTATAACGTCCATTGATTTCGTAGGAATCAACGACTCCCTTTATACACAGCTTTTTCGCCCAACGCTCTGCTGTTTCTTCTTCTGGATGCACTATTTCATCAACGCCAATTGCCTGTAATACATTCTCGTGCAAAGGGGTAATAGCCCGACTGATTAAGCGCTTAACATTCAGGTTTTTCAACACAGCTGTAGTCATAATATTAGCGCCTTGATCCTCCCCAATAGCAACAATAACAATATCAGTATTCCCCAGTGGCAACCCCGCTACTAAATACTGATCTGTTGAATCCAAGCAGATGGTATGAGATACTTTATCCTTATTGGCATCAACACGAGCCATGTTCTTATCTACCCCAATCACTTCATTTCCTTGCTCCGTTAACTTTTGTGCTAAAGATGCACCAAAATTACCTAAACCGATAATTATATATTTCATCGTAATACTTTCTATTAGTTAATCAAAATCTCTTCTGTTGGATACCTATAATTGGTCATCGTTTCTTTTTTGCTAATTGCAATCAAAAGGGTCAATATACTCACTCTCCCCACAAACATCAACATAATAAGCGTAACCTTACTAGGATCAGCTAAATTAGGTGTAATTCCCGTACTCAATCCCGCCGTACTATAGGCTGAAAAAGCTTCATATGACAGGCGAATAATATCGATATTGGGTTCAAAAAAAGTCAAAGCAAAAAGGGCAATTCCGATAACAAATAAGGATAAAAAGATAATGGCAAAAGCACGTCTTACCGCTGATTCGTCTACTTCTCTTCTATTTACTTCGATGCGCGTTTTTCCTTTGATCAAGGTCCATATGTTCAGTAATGCAATGGCAAATGTCGTGGTTTTAATACCCCCTCCAGTAGAAATTGGAGAGGCTCCAATCCACATGAGTAGCATGAGTATTAAAAAAGTTGGAACTGTAAATAAATTGTTATCCACAGAGGCAAATCCGGCAGTACGAGGCGAAGTAGCCGTAAAGAAAGCTACAACAACCTTTCCAAATCCGTGGTGCTCTGAAAGTGTGTTGTTGTATTCTAAACAATACACTAAAACTGTTCCTCCAATAATCAATCCTGCCGTGGTGATCAAAATAATCTTTGTACTTAAATTAATCACTCGAGGTACATATACACTTGCTTCTTTGAGACTAAACGGCAAAAGGCGATTAACAATTAAATGCTTGATATATTTATACACGTTGTAAACAATAGGAAATCCTAGCCCTCCCATAATAAATAGCCCTGCGATAATTAATTGCAACGGATAATTAAATCGATACTCAAAGGTGTATAAATTCTCTGGTAATGTTGAAAAACCAGCATTACAAAAAGCCGAAACTCCGTGAAATACAGCAAAGAACAATCGATCATAAAGTGAATCAAACACTTGATGTCTCACACTGATAAAAATAGCGATCATCCCAACAAATTGAATACTCCCAGAGATAATGATAATGCGTTTCAACGTAGCAAATACATCTCCTAACTTATCAATAGAAGACACGTCTTTTAAAACTAATTGATTGCCATAAGAAGCTTTTCCTCTAAAGAAATAGCTAAAATAACTGGCAATAGTCATGATTCCCAATCCGCCACATTCCATCAAAAAAATCATCACTGTTTTTCCAAACATGGTAAACTGACTTCCGATATCTACCGTAGACAAACCTGTTACACAAACAGCACTTGTTGCGGTAAAAAGAGCATCAATATACCTCATACTACCAGGAGTAACAGTTGCTTTGGGAAAAGACAACATAAAGGCTCCGATAAAAATAATCAACAAAAAACTGACGATAAACAACTGAGGGGGAGTAAGTTTTGTTTTTTTTAGGTTAAGCTGTAGCATCGAAAACTCGCGAACCAACATGAGAAAAACCGCAAAAAAGATCACAGCATTACTGTCAAAAAAGCGATTGGTATGTTCTGGAAGCCAACGAGCTACAACGAGTGTCAAAAACAATAACACACTAAAGAGATCAAAAATTCTAACCCCTAAACTCAGGTGCTTTTTTTGTCGAAAAGCGCTGTAATACCGATAGATTATTATGGTCATTCCAAAAGTTAAACACACATTATACAAATGGTGTAAATGACTGTGATAATCATTTAATGTATTAAATCCCAAGTCGAAAATTAAAGCAAACAGGGAGATAAAACTAAGCAAGAACGGCAAGCGGACTAACACATACTTGATCTTACTTAAAACGACATCTTTGAGGTAAAATAACGGCATAGCTACAAAACTAATTCTTCAAAAAGTTGGTTAAATGTTTGTTCTGCATCTTCCGTTAATCCACAATGCGTTGGAGAAACTTGGAGGCAAGAACTCTTTGTAGCGGCTAACCATCTAAATCGTTCAGCCGCATCAAAACTAGAAATGGGACTTTCTTTTGCTTCTGCTTGTGCAATAGCAATAAATGCTTGAATGTGCTTTTCTAGAACATCCATATCAATCTCCGTAGAGAAACACCCTAACTTTTCTCGATTCAAATAATAGTGTCCACGCAAGGCTCTCTTTTGCTTGCAAAATAGCAAAAGTCCAATGTTAATAAATTCCCCTCGCTCTACACGAGGAACGAATCGAATCACTGCATACTCATATACCAACATGACGTAATTTTTTTGCTTCATTAACAAATAGCATTGCATTATCGCGTCTTACTTTGAGAAACTGATAATAAACCGTTCGTATTTCTTCTGGATTTAAGTCCGATTCTTCCCAAGTCAACCAATCAACAGGGATTTGTTGTACCACTTCTTGTAATACCTCATCTGTTAATCGCTGAGTAAACGCTTCATTTACCTCCTCTAATTTAGAAGCTTTAGCTAATAAAACGTGATCCTTGATCATAGAAAAAGGCGTCAATGCACGTTCCTCCCAATTGGTAAAAGCATGGTGAAAATAAAAAGAAGCGCCGTGATCGATCAACCACAGTTCTTTATGCCAAACCAACATATTGGTATTGCGAAACGTACGATCGACATTCGTGATAAACGCATCCAACCACACTACCTTTGAAGCTAATTCCTCATCTACAGCATAGGCTTGAGGATCAAAAGTCAATGCGCCAGACAAAAAGTGCAATCCCAAATTTAACCCTTGACTAAACTTGAGCAAATCCTGTATTTCCTCATCAGCCTCAGTTCTGCCGAAAGCTTCGTCTAACGTCACAAACACCAACTCGGGCACAGGTAAGTCAAGTCTTTTTGCGAGCAGTCCACCTAATAATTCGGCAATTAATGCTTTTACTCCATGTCCGGCTCCTCTAAATTTAATTACGTACTTAAATCCGTCATCAGCATCAGCCAAAGCAGGTAAAGATCCTCCTTCTCTCAAAGGAGTAACATAGCGTGTAACCACTACACTTCTCAAATCAAGTGATGTATTCATGATTTTTGTGTTCTTGTTAGTTAAAAGACTTTATGAATTAAAAGTAAGCTTTCTCTTCCTTTTTATCAACTCAAGCCCTATGAAAAGTAAAAAAAGGGATAAATCCCTTCTTTTGTACTATTCATTCGATTGTTTTAGACGTATTGCATCCCCTTTTACAGGGTTTATTTCATTGTTATTTTCGCATCACTTAAGATCTTACGCAACTCACTTTGTTGCTCTTTTGTTTTGAGATTAAAAATTTCTCTAACCTTGCCATTATTCAATTTGACTACAGCTTTTGTAGCCAATCCTTTTGGCATCTTTACATACTTAATAGCTACTTTATCAAGGGTCTCAACTGCTGTTTTTTTGACAAAGTTCTTGTATACCAAAAACAAAAATACAGCTGCAATTATACAGAAAACATAATCCATCTCTTTCGGATTCTTTAAATCCGCCATAAATAAGCGAATCAAAGACATTCCCAAAATAACAGCAGACATCAAACGCGAAGACGTCAATCTTCCTTTATAATTATCCTGAATCAACAATTGTTTAGTTTCCTTATTAAATGACAGCATAGAAAGTGTATGTTTTTATTTCTCAATCCTACAAAGTTAAGTATTTAACTAAGATATTGTTCTTTTTTAACCTTTCCACAAGAGATTCTTTGCGAGCTAATTACTCCTTGCTTGTTCTTCATCTTCGAGAAAAAAAAGAATCAAAAACAGAATCGGAAAAATCCTCTCCATTGGTTAACAATTGTTTCAATAAGGGAACATATCCATCGTATAATCCGCCGTGTTCAAAAACGACTTGCTTGTTCTTTAGGATGTATCCATCGTAAAAAAAAGTGTTCCATTGTCCTATTTTACTGATTACCCCTACTTTCAAATAAGGGTGTTTTCGACTAAAAACCGCCGTTTTCTCATCTAAGAAAAGGACAGAAACATCGAAATTCGTCCAGCAAATTTCATCTATATTAATGGTTACTAACAATAAGCTTTCTTGCTGAAAATCGACAAGTTCAATTGAAGCAAAAGGAAATAAAATTTTTAATTCATCTGTAAAAGCTTGCTTATTTTCCGCATGTAATGCTATAATAACATAAAGGATCTCCATAGACTAACTTCTTTTATTTAAAGCTAAGCAGTAGAAATGTTAATTCCTCATTTTTCACCTTATGAAATGGTTATGTTTTTATTATGCAAAAGAAAGAGGAGAGCGGAAAGGAGAGAGAAGAAGTTTTATCCTTCCTCTTTCTTCTTTCCGCTCTCCTCTCTTTTATGCAATCAGCGCTGTATCTATCGAACTAATTTCTTGTATTTCAAACGCGTTGGTGCAACATCACCTAAGCGTTTCTTACGGTTTTCTTCATATTCAGAGAAAGATCCTTCAAAAAAGTACACTTGAGATTCTCCTTCAAAAGCAAGAATATGCGTACAGATACGGTCTAAGAACCAACGGTCGTGGGAAATAACTACTGCACATCCAGCAAAGTTATCCAAACCTTCTTCTAACGCACGAAGTGTATTGACATCTAAGTCGTTCGTTGGCTCATCGAGTAACAATACGTTTCCTTCTTCTTTTAAGGTCATTGCCAAGTGTAAGCGGTTGCGCTCTCCACCCGATAAAGTAGCTACCTTTTTATTTTGATCCGATCCACCAAAGTTAAAGCGACTTAAATACGCTCTTGAATTTACTTGGCGTCCGCCCATCATAATTAATTCTTGTCCATCACAGAAGTTTTCCCAAATTGATTTCTCAGGATCAATATTCGAGTGTGACTGATCGACATAGGCGATTTTCACTGTATCTCCAATAGAGAATACACCTGCATCTGGCGTTTGTTCTCCCATGATCATGCGGAAGATTGTTGATTTACCAGCACCATTTGGTCCAATAATACCCACAATACCTGCTTGTGGCAAAGTAAAGTTTAGGTTGTCATACAATAACTTATCTCCAAATGCCTTAGCTACACCTTGTGCCTCGATTACATTGGTTCCCAAACGAGGTCCATTAGGAATGTAGATTTCTAATTTCTCCTCTAATTGTTTTTGGTCCTCATTCAACAATTTATCGTAGTTCTGTAACCTTGCTTTTTGTTTGGTTTGACGACCTTTTGCCCCTTGGCGAACCCAATCCAACTCGCGCTCTAACGTCTTACGGCGTTTTGATGCAGTTTTCTCTTCTTGTTCTAAGCGTTTCGCTTTTTGGTCTAACCAAGAAGAATAATTTCCTTTCCATGGAATCCCCTCTCCTCTATCCAATTCCAAAATCCATCCTGCAACATTATCTAAGAAATAACGGTCGTGCGTTACAGCGATAACCGTTCCTGCATACTGTTGCAAGTGTTGCTCTAACCAATGTACAGACTCTGCATCTAAGTGGTTGGTAGGCTCATCCAATAACAATACATCTGGATTTTGTAATAATAATCGACATAAAGCCACACGACGACGCTCTCCTCCCGACAACACTTTAATTGGCGTATCAGGATCTGGTGTGCGTAAGGCATCCATTGCAATTTCTAATTTTGTTTCTAACTCCCATCCACCAGCAGCATCAATCTTATCTTGCAGTAAGGCTTGTTTATCCATTAGCTTTTGCATCTTATCTGCATCTTCATACACCTCAGGTAAACCAAACATATCGTTAATCTCATTGAATTCATCTAGAATAGCCACAATCTCTGCTGCACCTTCTTTTACAATTTCGATTACCGTTTTATCTTCGTCTAATTCAGGTTCTTGCTCTAAATACCCCACAGTATACCCCGGTGCAAATACAACATCCCCTTGGTAATTCTTATCAACACCAGCAATAATCTTCAATAAAGAAGACTTACCTGAACCGTTAAGACCCAAAATACCGATTTTAGCTCCATAAAAGAAGCTCAAATAAATGTCTTTTAAAACTGTTTTGTTTGTTGATGAGTACGTTTTACTCACCTTCGACATGGAAAAAATTACCTTTTTATCGTCTGACATAAAGTAAAAAATTGATTGAATAATGATATGATGCCTTTGTCACTCACCCCGAGCAACAACAAGTACATCGAATACCCCAAAAATACACATTATTACGGAGATAAGAAATAATTTTCAATTAGGAACTGCGATTAATTCAAGACACCACACCTTATTGAAGTAGCCCTAATTACCACCAAAGTCGACAGCGTGAATTCCAAAGACGATTTAAATTGACTAACACGATATTGAAAAAGAAGTTACGCGTTAATTCGTACTTTTTGATCGTCGGTTCAATTAAACAGAACCCACATACACACCGTACAAAAGAAAACAAAAGCGGGAAACATAACTAAATTTTGATAGCGATTGACCGTCATCGGCTCATTTCCACCTAGTTTATACAGACTAATCCCACAGGAAAAAGACAAAATCACAAACAGAATAAGTGTAAATCCATTAGATCCAGAAGAAAGAAGCGGTGTATAATCTCTTGTTGCTGTCTTGACTCCGGCGATTTGTTTAAACAACAAGGTTCGCTTGAGCACAAGAGAGGATCCTCGAATATAATCTTGATCAATTGAAAATCTACCTCCTTTGTTTGTGTAGTAATAATACCCCACAACCTCCCTCGATTTTACTTGTCTTCTGATACCGTAGTATTCAATTGTTTCCTCCGACTGTTGATAGGGCAAAAACACAGCATCAACAAGAAGTAAAACACTAAAGACTAATACAGCAACCATTCCCCAAACGGTGTATCGCCTATTTTTAATATTAAACATACTAATCTACTACTACTTATTACACAATCTTACTTTAAAAAACCTTCTAAACTCTTAAAAACAGTTAACCTACATCTACATTAACATATCGAACACCACAATATGTTAAAGTTTTCGAAAATAACAATTAATAATTCAAAAACACCTATAATAATCAAATATTTCTCACTATATTTAAAAGTATAAAAATCACACAAAATTGTATGGAAAAATTTTTTAGAACGATCCGTTTTAAAGACCTACAAGAGCAGGATGTGGAAACAAACCAATCTGTAGGCGAAAACTTAAATTACCCACTAAGCGAAGCTGAAATACCCGCTGGCTTGTATGTAGAATTAGAAGAAGAAGAAATAGATTATTACGATGAGTACGAGGAACATTTGGGAATTTAAGTCTGTAGGATCTTGTAACTGATTTTCAGTTTTTTAATTAAAACGACAATCAATTACAAGATTTTTTATTTTCCGCTATTCTCAACTGTATTTTTTTTGCATGACATTCAAGTAGAAAGTACAACCTTTTTTTTTATTTCACCTAGAAGTTCTTTTCTCAGTGTGAAACGTTTACACGCGTCCTTTTAGTGCGTTAAACACCCAAGCAATGGCTAAAAATCCTACACCTACCGTAGCAAACCCCCAACCGGCGATTTCGTAATACTTTAGTGTACCTAATGCAATTAACGCAAGTCCCATTACAATCATAAGTAAAGTTGCGTACCCTAAAATTTTGTTCTTATTTAAATTATTTGCCATTTATTTTTTAATTAAAAATTTTTATCAACATTTCCTTCAACAGGTCTCCTTGTGGCAACTGGGATGCGCCAACTCCTTTTCCTTTCAAATCGACTTCTTTCAGATGGGCTATGATTTGACTTACTCGTTTCATCGGATAAGTTTTAAACCCCAATTCATAGTCTTTTATTGCGTACTGAACGATCTTTAAGTTTCTCATCACATTTTGGGGCGATTTATCCTGCAGTCCGTGGTACAATAAAAGCTTAGAAAAATAAGCATAAACAATTCCAATAGTCACAACAAAAGGGTTATTTCGTGGATTCTGCGCAAAGTGATTGGCGATCTTATACGCGTGAAACTGATTTCGGTCAACAATGGCTTTCATCAACTCAAAATTGTTGTAGTCTTTACTAATACCGATATTCTTCTCAATCACTTCTGCTGTAATAGGCTGTCCTTTAGGAAGAACAAGAGCCAATTTATCTAATTCTTTGACAATCTTAGACAGGTCATTTCCGAGAAACTCAATAAGCATAGCTGCAGATTTAGGATCGATACTATACCCGCGTTTGCTCACTGTTTGCTGTAACCACCCTTCAAGTTTATACTCTTTTAAGCGATTACTTTCAAAGAGAACCGCTTTTTTTTGTAAGCTTTTATACAGTTTCTTGCGCTTGTCTATTGTTTTGTACTTATAACAGAAAACCAGTACTGTAGAAGGTTGAGGCTGATTGACATAATCGTCTAACTGTTCAATCGTCTTGGCAAGTTCTTGTGCTTCCTTGACAATGATCACTTGCTTATCTGCCATCAAAGGAAAGCGTTTAGCATTGGAAACGATATCTTGAATGGTAACATCTCTGCCGTATAGTATCATCTGATTAAACCCTTTTTCCTCCTCAGTCAATACATTACTTTCGATATAATCTGCAACATTATCAATATAATAAGGCTCATCCCCCATCAAAAAGTACACCGGTGCTATAGTCTTATTCTTAATATTTCTTACGATTTCTTTGAGTTGTTCCAAAATATAATTTACTTAAAATTGTTCTGTCCGTTTAAACAAATATCTTTGTATTATGCAAAGATTAAACTTTCCATCTTTTAATTTCCGATTCAAAAATAGTGAAAATAAGATATCTATTTTTGATGTGATCCGTAAAAAATTTATTCTGCTAACTCCTGAAGAATGGGTTCGACAACATGTTGTCCATGATTTAATGCAGGTTAAAGGGTATCCTATTTCTTTAATTAGCGTTGAAAAAATCGTCAAGATCAACGGAATGAATAAGCGATATGATGTAGTTGTATTCAAACCCAACGGAGAAATTTCCGTTTTAGTTGAATGTAAAGCCCCGTCAGTGGGCATTACGCAAGATACATTTGATCAAATTGCGCGCTATAATTTTCAGCTACGCGCCGAACACTTATACGTAACAAATGGGTTAAACCACTACTTCTGTCAAATGGATTATGAAAAAGAAAGCTATTTCTTTTTGCGATCCTTACCTGATTATACTACGATAAAAAATGATTAACTCGATGGAAAAACAATTTGCTTTAGTTGTCTTAAATTGGAATGGCAAAAAACTATTAGAGACTTTTTTACCTACTTTGGTCAACTATTCTCCTCAAGCCAATATCTATGTCGTTGACAACGATTCTACAGATGGCAGTCAAGCGCTGATTCACCAAGAGTTTCCAAGTGTACAACTCATACAAAATGACGGGAATTACGGTTATGCCAAAGGATATAATCTAGGGCTTATTTCCCTACGCGAGCCCCTTTTAGTGTTAATTAATTCTGACATTGAAGTAACAGAAAATTGGCTTGAACCGATTGCTCAACTATTCAATGAAGACCCTGAAGTAGCTATTGTACAGCCCAAGATTCTCGATTACAAAAACAAAGCGTATTTTGAGTATGCGGGTGCTGCTGGTGGATATATTGACAAATATGGTTTTCCTTACTGTAGAGGTCGCATTTTTGATACCATTGAAAAAGACGAAGGTCAATACGATGATATCACCTCTATTTTTTGGGCGAGTGGGGCTTGTTTTTTTATTAAAAATGACGTTTTCAAAGCTTTACAGGGTTTTGACGAGACGTTTTTTGCGCATCAAGAAGAAATTGATTTGTGTTGGCGTGCTCAAAATAGAGGGTATAGCATTAAATATTGTGGATACTCAACCGTATATCACGTAGGTGGTGCGACCTTAAACTATGAAAATCCACGCAAGACTTACTTAAACTTCAGAAATTCTTTGATGATGCTGTATAAAAACCTTCCAGCACGTCAAAAATTTAGTACCATTTTTATTCGATTGTGTTTAGATGGAATCGCGGGTATTCGCTTTCTTCTTTTGCTCAAACCCAAACATTGTTGGGCGATTATTCGCTCCCATTTTGCTTTCTACAAACGCATTCCTTCCCTTAGAAACAAGGTTGAATCTGGAAACATTAACAATTATTTTACAGATAAATCAATAATTTATTCGTACTTTGTATGTAGAAAAAGAAATTTCATCGAAACACACAACAAACAATAAATATTTTCTACTCAGATATACTAGAATCACAACGCTTTTGGTATATTTGACTCAAAATTCAATCATTTTTTTATTTATGAAAAAAGTAGTTTTAGGTTTATCTGTTTTGGCTTTGACACTTACGTCATGTGGTACAAAACAAAAAATTGCTGACTTAGAAGCAAAAAACAAAGAGGTACAAGATTTATTAAATACTTGTACGATTCAATTGAACTCTGCTCTTGCTGAGAAAAAAGTATTATCAGAGCAAGTAAACGATTTAAAGAAAAACACATCTGATTTAATTAGCAACGTAGGTAACTTAACCATGTTATCTTCAAAAGGAGCTGATAACTTAGAGAAATCTTTAGAAAGTTTAAAAGAGAAAGATTTAAAAATCACAAGATTACAAGATGCTCTTACGAAAAAGGATTCTGTTACTTTAGCTTTAGTTAAGAGTGTAAAAAAAGAAGTTGGGTTTGACGATCCAGATATTGAAGTTAACGTTGAAAAAGGAGTTGTATACATTTCAATTGCCGATAAATTGTTATTCAAAACTGCTAGCTACCAAGTAAATGATAAAGCGAAAGCGGTGTTGGCTAAAGTAGCTAAAATTGCTAAAAGCAAACCTGATTTTGAATTGATGGTTGAAGGACACACGGATAATGTGCCTATCAAAAACACAATGTTTGAAGACAACTGGGATTTAAGTGTGAAGAGAGCTACTTCTATCGTGAGAGTGCTGCAAAAAGACTTAGGTTTAGATCCTAAACAATTAGTTGCTTCAGGACGCGGAGAATATGTGCCTTTAGTAGACAATGATTCTGCTGAAAACAAAGCAAGAAACAGAAGAACAAGAATCATCTTGATGCCGAAAATCGATCAGTTCTACGATATGATCGAGAAAGAAATGAAAGAAATGAAAAAATAATCATTTGCTATAAAATAAAAAGCCGTTTGACCTATCAAACGGCTTTTTTTATGCACTGGATTTCGCTCTAGTAAAATCCTTCAAATACTCTTGCGTATTTCACTAATAATCCTTACTTTTTAGTTTATAAAATGCGAGTATTAATCCTTGTTTTTTACACCCTTAGAAACTATGAAAAGAATTCCAGAAAATTTTAACAACTTTGATATCATTGGCGATATTCACGGTCATAGCAATGACCTAAAGAAATTATTAGGTGCTCTAGGCTACAAGCTCAAAGGCAATTACTACCAACATCCAGAACGAAAAGTACTGTTTTTAGGCGATTACATTGACCGCGGTGTAAATGTCGTTGAAGTACTCGAAATTGTCAAAAACATGGTAGACAATGGAGAAGCAATAGCCTTAATGGGCAATCACGAATACAATGCTATTTGTTACAATACACTCCTTGCTGATGGAACGTATTTGAGAGAACACAGCAAGAAAAACTTCAATCAACACGCGATTACGATGGCTGCTTTTATGCAACGTCCCAATCAATACAAAATGTATATTGAATGGTTTAAAACACTTCCGCTCTTTTATGAAAACGAATTCCTTCGCGCGATACACGCTTGTTGGGATGATCAAAGCGTAAACTACTTAAAAACGCGTCTTCTTGACAATTGCATAACCAATGACTTACTCGAAGAAGCCAATAGGAAAGGAACGGAGCTGTATCAGGCTGTTGAAATTGTATTAAAAGGAAAAGAAATTGACTTACCCAATAAGCAATCTTTTATTGATAAAGATGGTATTATTCGTCATTCCTTTCGCGTAAAATGGTGGGAAAAGCCACAACAACCCCATACGTTAAGTACGGTAAGTGCTTCCGTAATCAAGCATCACGTTGATGAGCCCATCGATGTTCAACACGTCAATTTTTATCCCACAGATGCTAAACCCGTTTTTTTTGGCCATTATTGGATGAAAGTCAATGCTGCACTTCACCCACTCATTCTAACGTCAAATACCTGTTGTCTCGATTACAGTGTTGCCAAGAATGGACACCTTGTATGCTATCGCTACAGGGGTGAACAAAAGCTGGATTCTAACTCCATCAATTTTATTAAAGAATATAACTAATAGATAAAAGGATCCAACAAATCTATCAAATCATATTGTAAGATTTTCGGATCCTTTTTCATTGAAAACCGTTTGGTTACAAAAAAAGAAACGCGTTTGTTTGACAATTGGGTTGTATAGTTCCCTACTTTTTCAAAATACAAGGCACTAAGTGATGATTTAACTCCAATTCCCCACTCCTCTCCTTGATAAGCGAGATTTAAATCACTCGCCACTTGTCCGTTGACATAGAATATTGTTTTTTTTGTACTGAGATTCTCATCAAAAATGCCATTAATTCCAACACTAAAGGAAAGGGAGGCCAAAAACTTCTTCCACAATACCCAATTGTAAGCATAGCCCACAGTTGGACCAAAACTAAAACTACGACTGTCCTTCCCTTTGATTCCATCACCTAATTCAGGCGTATTTTTAATAACACTTAAAAAACTAGTTCCTCCAATCAACAAAGCCCCTGCCGATTTCTTCTGAATGCTATTCTTGTTATTCGCAGCTCCAATTGAAAACTTATCGGAATTAAATACATAGGTAAATCTTCCTCCATAGAGATTAATTCTCAAATCATCAAAACTCAAGTATGTCTTTGTTGCTTCCTCTTCGCGATAGAAACCTTTGTACTGCTGGAAGTAGAAATCAAGAATAAATGTTTTACTAATTACATGATATTGAAGATCAACCGTTGAACTTTTTCCTTTTTGTTTATCGCGCATACCCGAAAAACCGTGGCTGTAACTCAAGGAGGAATTTTTCCACGAAAAAGCCAAACCGACATTCAAAGGGCGATTGGGCTCAAAAGAAATATCTCGCTCACCTTCTTCGTAACTCAAAGACAAGAACTCCTGGCTCAAACTCGGTGTTACTCCATAGGTATGCTTATACGTTCCAATGTAAAGTGAATCGACTTGTGCAAGGCTGTACGTAAAACAGAACAAGCTGAACATCAAAATACAGATTTTTTTCTTTCTCATCGTGTATATTAAGTAAATAACTCTTCTATCCCTTGAATACCATCGCGCTGACATATAATGCGATAACGCTTGTATTCGGTATGATTTTCATACTCAATCTGCGAAATGAAATTGATGTAATACACCTTATCTGCATAAAATCCAATGACTTGATCATTATGCTCATCTAAACTGAGTACGGGTACTTTTGGATTATCCATCCGCTGCAATAAACGCGTCAGATTAAACCGAAAAATATCGTGAACTCCCTTGAAAAAATAAGTACTATTTTTCATCATTTCTCCACGATCTAGCGAAACTTTTTTGCGATACAATAGTATTTTTTCATTGTGAATGCGGTTTTCTACTTCTAACAATACAGATCGATTGCGTATGTTTAAGATTTCTGACGGAACTTTTTCGTCTGTGATAAAATCCACTGCCTCTTTAATCCAACCGATTTTTTTTCCCTTTACGCTAATTTGAGTTTTATTATCAAAGTATTTTCCCCCTAATTTTCCAGCAAAATAGAAACGCGTTAGCTCTTTAATCCGATCTTTTAACATGTATCCCACTACGAGAGCAACAAATAAGGGCATCGTAAAATTGCCATACTTTTGTTGAAAGGAAAAAGCAATCACAGTAGCAAATATCATAGAGATTCCCGCAGCAATACTATAATATACCTGTTGAACAAACACACCATCACTATCCTTTTTTTTATTGGATTCCAATAACAAATCAGACTCAACGTACTTATTCAGCATAGCATAGCGATAAATTACCGACTGATTTAGCCCTTGCTCATTAACCTTAATAAAACTATAGCCCTTGCTCTTCATATACGCTTGTTCGGTTAGTATTAACTCTTTCACTTGCTGCTGTAACAACTGAAATCGCTCATCCGTTGTGAGCGTCAATCGATCCAACAACAAAAAGCTATAACGCAGTAACGTATAGGATAAGTATTCATCAGCAAAACTAAAGTAGTTAAAATACTCTTTTCCCACAACTTGTTCATTCTGATGTAAACTTTCCTTTAATGCTCTATACTTCTCTCGAATAGCCCTACATGCCGAGACATACGACTGGATTAAGGCGACGTGATTGTCTGTTTTGGTTTGCTTGAATTCCGTAACCGCATTGCGCAAGGCACTTCTAAAAATAGCCATGAACATTTTAAGCTGGTATTCAATTTCATAAATATGTTGGTTATTTTCTTCTCTCAACAAATCCTGGGTCGCAGAGCTTAAATTAGTAAAGGGAATTGCGCCCTCGTCAACAAGAGCTGTCAACGCATAAACAGGAGTAATAAATCGAACTTTAGATTTCACATCTGAATAAAACTTATCTTTCGAATAATTCGATTTATTAATATCCAATGTATTGGGAACGAAAATCCACGTATTAATGGTAAAATCACTTTTATGTTGTTCTGTTCCTTTGATAAAGCCCACCTTCATTTCCAACGTATAAGCATCATGGGATCTAACTTTAATATCTAGCATTTTACTTTTTTTAAAAACTATACCATTATCTACTATACCATTATTTTAACAATAGAGGGCATACTAATTGAGCTGCAATAAGAAAACAGCCGTCTTACAAATTTAATTATAAAATTCACATAACTATGCCTTTATTCTCCAACAAATTCAGACAAAACCTTTCTAATCTTCGAAAAGAAAAAAAGAATTGCTACATCGCATATCATTTACTAGCCTATTTAGAACACCCTAATATCACTCCCCTTGGTTTTTATATTTTCTTGGATAATTTAAGTATAAAAAACTCACTTAGTTTTAAAAAAACAGCTATAATTCTGCTAGTTGATTTAGGCTATTGCATTTTGCAGCATCAAGCTACTCTACGACACAACCTCGAGGATTTAGAAAAACTTGGAATTTTATTTCAAATCCAAACTGTTGATTATAAAAAACAGTTAAAACAGCTGAAGACTGATCCTCCTAAAATAGAAGATAAATGTCGTTTCAAGCAGGAAATGGAACAAGTGTTAAGACGCACTAACTTTTTATAAGGCTACATAAAACAGATCTACTTTCTTAGCAAATACCTGCTTCTTTTTACAAAGTTTTTGGTCCAATGTCTTTGTAAACGAAAATCTTTACTTATCTTTCAAGTTCCTTTTGGAGGTAGAAACTCCTGGGATAAAAATACGCAATACTATGAAGGGAATTATATTGGCTGGTGGTTCTGGAACGCGATTACATCCTCTTACCTTATCGATTTCAAAACAATTATTACCCGTTTATGACAAACCAATGATTTACTATCCACTATCTACACTTATGTTGGCTGGTATTCGCGATATTCTCATTATTTCTACTCCACGAGATTTACCTTTATTTGAATCGTTGCTAGGAACTGGAGAGCACCTAGGTATTTCACTTTCCTATGCAGTACAACCGTCTCCGGATGGAATTGCGCAAGCCTTACTTATTGCTGAAGCTTTTATTGGGACAGATTCCGTTTGCTTGATTTTAGGAGATAATATTTTCTATGGCAATGATCTAAAGAACAAATTACAACAAGCAATTACAACGGTAAAAGAAGACAACAAAGCAGTTGTATTTGGCTATACAGTCAAAGATCCTCAACGCTATGGCGTGGTAGAATTTGATACAGCAAACAAGGCCATTTCCATTGAAGAAAAACCTACAAATCCCAAATCAAGTTTTGCTGTTGTTGGTTTGTACTTCTATCCCAATAATGCAGTTGCCTATGCAAAAAAACTTCGCCCTTCTGACAGAGGAGAGCTTGAGATTACGAGCTTAAACAACTTATACCTAACCGAAGGTCATTTAGTCGTTCAGCCCTTAGGTCGTGGATTTGCTTGGTTAGACACCGGAACTCATGAATCGCTTGTAGAAGCTACCGAATTTGTCAAAACTGTCGAAAAGAGAACAGGACTTAAAATTGCGTGTTTAGAAGAAATAGCCCTGTACAAAAAATGGATCTCTATCGAAACATTAACGCATCATATCACTCCTTTTAAAGGAGAGTATTACGACTATATACGAGAAAACATTCGCTATATGCAGGAGAAATAGCCACTTATTTTTTTTGCTCAATCGCGGCAATCCAATCTTGATTTTCCATATACCACTCGACTGTTTTCTGTAGTCCTTCCTCAACATCCACAGCAGGCATCCAACCCAAAGCTTGCAGTTTTGATGCATCTATAGCATATCGATAATCATGCCCTTTTCGATCCTCAACAAAGCGTATCAGTTGCTTGCTCCTTCCTTGTGGTTGTCCTAATCGAGCATCTACTAGTTCACACAAAAGATGAATAAGGGTTATATTTTCTAACTCATTAAATCCACCTACATTATACGTTTCTCCAAGTTTTCCATGAGTCAAAATAAAGTGAATGGCCTCCGCATGATCCTGAACATATAACCAATCGCGAACATTCTCTCCTGTTCCGTATACAGGGATATTTTTTTGCTGAAGAATACACTGTATCGTCAAGGGAATTAGTTTTTCCGGGTATTGGTTAGGCCCATAGTTATTAGAACAATTACTAATCAAATAAGGCATTTGATATGTTTCTCCATAAGCACGTACAAAGTGATCTGAACTTGCTTTAGAGGCTGAATAAGGCGAATTAGGTGCATAAGATGTTGTTTCTGTAAACAACCCTTCTTCTCCTAATGTTCCATATACTTCATCTGTACTAATGTGATAAAACACTTTTCCCAACCAGTTATTCTCCCATAAGCGACGAAAGGCATTGAGCAACACAACGGTCCCGATCACATTTGTTGTTACAAAGGCTAAAGGATCTACAATAGAACGATCTACATGTGACTCCGCTGCTAAATGAATGACTTGAGTAAACTGATAGGTATCAAACAACTGATTGACAAAAACTTCCTCTCTAATATCCCCCTGAATGAACTTAAAATTAGGCGCATGCGCAATATCATTTAGGTTGTCCAAATTACCCGCATAGGTCAATAAATCGAGTGTAACGATAAGATCATTGGGATAAGTTGTAACAAACTTTCGTACGACATGGCTTCCTATAAATCCAGCACCACCGGTAATTAAAATGCATTTTGAAGGTTTCATTTGCGTTGCGATATAATCAATTGATAACAAATATAGGCATAAAAAAGCTACGTATACCAAGGTACACGTAGCACAATGAAACAAAAAAGGCCTATTTACATAGACCTTTTCGTATTAGTTATTTAACATAACAGGCATTACAAGCATCGTAACTGCTTCTCCATCTTCTAAACCATCTACTGGTGTTAGGATACCTGCTCTGTTTGGCAATGACATTTCTAACTGAATCTCATCCGATTGAAGGTTATTCAACATCTCCAATAAGAATCTTGAGTTAAATCCGATTTGCATATCATCTCCTTGGTAATCACAAGTAAGACGTTCGTCTGCTTTATTTGAGTAATCGATATCTTCTGCTGAGATATTTAACTCTGTACCAGCAATACGCAATCTGATTTGGTGTGTTGTTTTATTCGCGTAAATAGCCACACGACGAACAGAATTTAAGAATTGAACTCTGTTCAACAATAATTTATTTGGATTTTCCTTTGGAATTACTGCTTCGTAATTTGGATATTTTCCATCAATCAAACGACAAGTTAAGGCATAGTTATCAAAAGTAAATTTCGCATTTGAATCGTTAAACTCAATAACTACATCTGCGCCTGATGCCATTAAGATATTCTTTAAAATATTCAAAGGTTTCTTCGGCATGATAAAACTAGCTTCACTTGGTGAAGTAATATCTGTACGAGAATACTTAACTAACTTATGTGCATCGGTTGCAACGAAAATCAATCCTGTTGGTGCAAACTGGAAGAATACACCAGACATTACAGGTCTTAAATCGTCATTACCTGCTGCGAAAATGGTTTTGCTAATAGCAGTTGCCAATACCCCAGCTGACACTTCTGTTCTCGATGGATCTTCTAAACTCTCTGCTTTAGGGAATTCATCTCCTGCAGAGTAAGCTAAAACGTATTTTCCTACATCAGAACTAATTTCAATCGTATTGTTTTCCTTTACTGAGAAAGTCAATGGTTGCTCAGGAAATGTTTTCAATGTTTCCAACAATAACTTAGCAGGAACAGCGATACTTCCTTGACTAGTTGACTCTATCTCTAGGCTAGCAGACATTGTTGTTTCTAAGTCAGAAGCTGAAACTCTCAAGATATTATTATCCAATTCAAACAAGAAATTGTCTAATATATGTAATGTATTACTACTACTAATAACACTTCCTAATACCTGTAATTGCTTCAACAAATAGGAACTCGATACTATAAACTTCATATTAAAATATTTTTATATGTAAAAGGCTTTACACCTACAAATATATTCGTTTAACTTCAATAATAAAAGCAGAATTTGCACTACTTTTTAACAAAAGCCTTTCTTTTAAAGAAAGAAAACAAAAATCCAAGAACTAAGAGAACGGCAATTGGAACTCCTAACACAATAAATTGAATTGTAGAATACTTTTCAAATACCCTCATCTTATCGAGCACCGGAATTTTAACTTCCTTAGTACGAAGGTTAATCAATCCTGAATCGTCTAAAAGATAGTTAACCGAATTAAATATAAACTCTTTATTTCCGTACAGTTTATTCGTCCATTTATCATAGCCCAACTCCATTGGTTGGTACTCTTGATCCAATTGATTTTTGATGATATCACCATCGCTAATCACGATCATTTTTGTTTCTTCACTTCTGTTTTTTGCATTTGACAGCGCAAAAGGCAACACTCTATTTTCAAAAACAGACCTAAATTGACCTTCTAACAAAACACCTAGGATGTAATTTCCTTTCTCCTCATAATGTTCAGGAGTAGCTTCTTCATTAATCATACTGAGCGTAATCTCATTAGGTGTTCCAACAGTCAAAGAATAGGGAGAAGATTGTAAAAGTACTGTTTTCTTAATTCCATTTTTCAAGGTATCAATAGGAGAGGTAAAATCTAGTCGAACTCCTTCGATATTTTTTACGATCGGGTGGTTGGATTCTGGATATACAAAAGGAGCAAACTTCCAAATAAATTCTCCATATTGTGTTTCGCTACCTTGTCGTCCTAATGCTAATTTAATCGGTGTTGCAACCTCATCTTTCACGAGTACAGGATTTACACGAACTCCGTATTTAAACAGCATTTCTCCTAGTGACTGATCTTTAGGATAAGCAAATAAAGATCCTTTCACGCGTAAACTATCAAAGTCAGCCTGAACTTGATCCAACAGCCACAGTGTTTTTCCGCCGTTCATGATGAATTGATCCAAAACCTCAATTTGCTTATCATCAAAGGGGTTGGTTGGTTTAGCTACAATAGCTAAATCAAACTCTTTTAGCTGTTCTAGCGTTTTTTCAGGTGCTGTAGCAACAGAATCTAAGGTAAAAGGCGCAAGGTGATAGCTTTCTCCTGCCGTCATTAAAAAATCAGCTATATATTGATCTTCTAACTGGCCATTGCCTTTTAGTATAGCGATTTTTTTTGATTTTGGTGCATTTACTTTTGAGATCGCCTCAGTAAAAGCATATTCTAAATGCTGAATTGAAGTCAATACTTTTTCCTCTGTATTGGCTCCAATCATATTTTTAAGCAATTGTACTTTGACCATCTGCTCTCCTTTGGTAACAAAAGCCCAAGGAAAAACAAGAGATTGCGATTGAATTCCTTTATTGTTAACCGTTAGGGTAACTGGTTTAGCTCCTAACTCATATAAATTGCCAACGATTTGATCTTCTGTTCCCCCTCCCTCTTCTAAGGGATTGACAAAGCGAAATAGAATATTTGGATTTTCTGCACTGAACTCCTCTAATAACTGACGAGTTTCGCCCTGTAACTTGACAAATTCCTGAGAAAATTGTCCCTCTAAAAGCACCTCTATTAAAATAGGTTCTTCTACGCGATCAATAATTTCATTGGTAATAGGCGAGAGTGTATAGCGCTTATCTTGCGTTAAGTCGAAACGATGAGGCACATACGTTCCAATACCGTTTAACAATACAATTCCAGCAATAAAACTCCCAAGTTGAACAAGGTTTTTCTTTGTTTCTCTTTTCATTATTTGCGCAATTGATTAATTCGGAAAACAGTTAAACTCAAAAACAGGGCTGAAAAAGAAACAAAATACAATAGATCTCTTGTGTCAATTACCCCTCTAGATATGCTGCTGAAATGAGCATTAATTCCCAATTTGCCTATGCCGTGAAACGCCTTAACTCCATCTAGCATCATCAAGCCATACGAAGCAAGTAAGCAAAATAGCACAGCTAAGATAAAAGACACCACTTGATTACTCGTCAAAGAAGAGGCAAAAATCCCCATTGAGACATAAGCTGCACCGAGAAAAACAAGTCCTAAATAAGAACCTATTACACTTCCCATATCAAAAGTTTGCCCAGCTAACAAATAATTTTGCAAGACCCAAACATAAACGAGAGTTGGCAAAACAGCTAAAACAACGAGAACCAATACGCCAAAAAACTTCCCTAGAACAATTTGCCAAGGCGACAAAGGTTTGGTCAAAAGCAATTCTATAGTTCCCTGTTTGATCTCTTCTGAAAAACTTCGCATTGTTACAGCGGGAATCAAAAATAAGAAAACCCAAGGAGCTAAAAAGAAAAAAGGAGATAGATCAGCAAAACCACTTTGAGGAATGTTGTAGTTTCCGTCAAAAACCCAAAGAAATAGTCCATTGACAACCAAAAAAACGACAATCACTAAATAGCCAATAGGCGAACCAAAAAAGGATTTTATCTCGCGTAAACACAGTGCTTTCATACAATATAAGTGCAATTAGTTTAATGTAGCGTATTTATCTACGCTCCACGCTTCTGCTTTTTCTTTAAATAACGTCTTGAAATACGGCCAAACCTCTCCAAATAGGGTTGACTTTTTATACGTATCTAAATCTGATTCTTCCGACCAATAGCTATAGGTAAAAAATATATTAGGTTGGTGTTTATCACGGTAAACTTCTAAAAATTGACAACCAGGAAAGTTGCGAATTTGGGTTTTATATTTTTCAAAATGATTCAAAAAATCATCAATTCTATCCTCTTGTAAGGTAAGTTTTACGATGCGTACAAACATATTTTTTTACTTTAGATTAGGTTTCACTAAATTCAATAAACAGTTGATCTTCCAAATGCACCCCTAAAAGTGTTCGAATAGATCCACCCGGTTCATTTGTTGTTGAATACATAATAGCCACAACCAATTGACCAACTTCATTAAATAAAGCCAATAATTCACCTGCTTTATTCATCAATTCACTTGGGTCATTGACATTAAAATCGGCATAGTATTCATTTATTTTTGTAATTGTACGATTTTTTATTCGAATACCAAAGTTTCTCCCTTGCCCTACTTGCTCAAATAGTTCTCTTGAAATATTGGTTACTAAATTTCCAAACTTGTCTTCATACACATACGTACCTATAATGAGATTAGGTTTGACTGTAAGATTATCAAGCAACAAATTCATTTTATACAGCGCCTCAATTGGCTGACCAATGGTCTGTAACTCTTTTCCTTCACACAATTGATACGCACAATACACAAAAACATCATTGGTACTCATTCCTTCAATATGGTTGATAGCTACAGCTTCTTCGAATTCATGTGTTCCCAAAGCAACGGCAATAGCACCATTGTCTGTCCCAATAAAATAGTGATCTTGATATTTTACGCAAATAGCAGCTGAAAAAGGCAAAATTGCCGAAGCAACAGATAAAATGTGAATGGTTCCTTTTGGAAAATGACTATACGCCATGGAAAGCACAAACCCTGCATCGGCCACGCGATAATTTCGCACGCCATGTGAAATATCAACTACATTACAATTTTGAATATTAGAATATATTTTCCCCTTTAAAACCCCTACATAATAATCTGTATATCCAAAATCAGTTGTTAATGTAATTATTCTCTGCATTGTTTTTTAGTCTCTGTTTTTATAAGAAAAATCAATTTTTTATAGTAGATTTGAAATACAAAATTAGACTATTTTTTTAATTAATTCGTATTAGTATTGAACGAAAGAATAATAGAACTATCGGAAATCAGCCCTAAAGAGTTTTGGGGACCTCAAGACTTACATTTAGACGTCTTAAAAAAACTTTATCCTCGTGTAAAAATAATAGCAAGAGGGTCACTGCTAAAAATCTACGGAGAAGAAGAAGTATTAGATGAGTTTGAACGCAAATTCGTCCGTCTGCTTAAATACTTCACACGATACAATAAAATTGACGAAAATGCGATCGAGCGCATTGTTATGGATAGTGATTTACAACAAACAACGGCCTTGGATGATGTATTGGTTCACGGTGTTGGGGGTAAATTAATCAAGGCAATGACGGCTAACCAGCAGAAGTTAGTCAAATTTGTAGAGAAAAACGACATGGTGTTCGCCATAGGACCTGCGGGTACGGGAAAAACTTATACTGGGGTTGCTTTGGCTGTCCGTGCTTTAAAAAACAAAGAAGTTAAACGCATTATTCTAACACGTCCTGCGGTAGAAGCTGGAGAAAATCTAGGTTTCTTACCTGGGGATATGAAAGAGAAGCTAGACCCCTATATGCAACCATTATACGATGCCTTGCGCGATATGATTCCACCTCAAACCTTGGAGGACTATCTCTTCAAGGGCGTTATTCAAATTGCACCTTTAGCTTTCATGCGTGGAAGAACCTTAGACCATGCTTTTGTCATTTTAGATGAAGCCCAAAACACAACGCATTCTCAAATGAAAATGTTTTTGACGCGTATGGGTAAAAATGCAAAGTTTATTATTACAGGAGATCCTGGACAGATTGACTTACCGCGTAAAGTATCTTCTGGTCTAAAAGAAGCCATTGAAATTTTAAAAGACGTTGAAGGAATCGGTATGTTGTATTTGGATGACAAAGACATTGTACGTCACAAATTGGTAAAACGAATCGTCAATGCCTACAAAGTAGTAGAGGACAGACGAGATACCATCAAACCAGATGATATGAAAAAGGTTGAAAACAATTAAGTTTTCAACCTTTTTTATTCAATTATTTACTCCCAAATTTACACGTTATAGGTGTCTCTAAAAAACTGTAGTTTTACATCTTCCCCTATAAACAAATTTAAATCATCTCCATCTAATTCGTAACGATCACATTCTTCTAAAATTTCAAGTAGTTCTTTTTCTTTACTTTCATTTAGAGACACATAATCCGGAGAGAGAACAATTTTAAAAGCGATACTATCACCTTCACAACGGAGATCGCCGTAAATCATGTGATTTCCACCACTTCCTGAAAAGCTGCGTGTATTGACATCAATACAAACCAAGGGAATTTGATTAATTCCCAACTCTTCTATTTTTTTATTTTCAAATGCTTTAAACACCCAATTCCCAGATAAATTCTTATCGTATAAATAATGTCCAAAGCACGCAAAGTCATTTTCTACGCCATCTTTCTTATTTAAACTCACTGCAACGGAATGATCAAATCGACCATCTAAAAAAGAACGAGCACTATCGTCCTTATAGATTACAATTTCAATTTTTTCGTTAGCAGTAGCCGAACGATACACTCTACCTTCCCCCTCTATCAGTGGTTCTTCATAAGGAAAAACAATTTTTACATTAGGTTTTAAACTAGCGTAAACAATTCCCTTTTTGCTAATAGTAATTGTTTGTAAAGAATCTTGTGCTAGTATTTTAAAAAAAACCCCCTCTGAATCTTCTTTCTTCAAGAGATCCAGTTGTTTTGTATCATTTTCTTTCTGTCCTTTTTCAGTTAAATTATCACTTCCACAAGAGGGAAATAATGAAACAGTTAAAGCCAATATCATATTCTCAATCTTTTACGTTACAAAGATAAACCCAAACAACATACCAAAAAAAACCAACTTTTTTTATTTAGTAATAATTTAACTTTTATTACTCATTATTTTAGAGTTTCAAGTATAAATTTAAATAATTAATTAAAAACAAAAAAAACAATATCACATAAAAATAAACAATAAAATCAAGATTTTAACAAAAACACAAAAACCAACATAAAAAACACGAATAAAGAGTAATTAACATTTTTAACGTAGCATCATCCACTTCCCCTTAATAAAAACAAAAAAACAAATGTTTTATTTTACATTTTGTCGATCCTAAGGTTATTGTTTCCCCAAAACAAGGAACAAATAGGAATTATATCTACACTGAAACGAAAAACTAATCTTCTGATTGTGTACACCTTTTCAACACTTTTCTTTTTGCTCAGAAGAGAAACGCTCATAAAAATTGGACTTTCTCTTTCTCTTTCAAGTCCTTTCTTTTCTTTAACCACAATTTCAACACCTTGCTCTACTAAATCCAATGCTATAGAACCTCTTATTGTTACCTATTGCGAAATTATAACACAACGTCTAAAGCCTATACACCTTCTCCCTCACTTGAAAACAATAATGTAAAAACAACGCATGCCTCAAAGACGTCTATCGTCCCTTTGGGAATATCCTAGTTTACTCTTACCGCTTCAACCTGTATTCATCGGGGATGAATAGCCATTTTCATTCCTTTTAGATAGGCAATTCTTTTCTGTATATCCAATCGGGTCAACCTTTGTTTTTGATCATAATCGAAACAGTAATATTGGGTATTTTTAGCTGTAATTTCAATCCGTTCAATAATCGTTATGCGGCTGGGAATAGTTGCACCAAACCAATATTCATCTTCTTTCAACTTCCAAGTAATACCATATAATATCGAACCTATTGGATAATTGCCCGTTCTGTTGTTTTTCAGATAATCAAAAGCAATTTCATTTCCGTATAAAACAGTGGTCAAACTATCATCTGGATGAATATTCATCGTCAGTATGTCAAATAAGAAAAAATCTTTGGGCAGCTCTTTACGATAATATGAAAGGGAATCTTTCTTTAGGTCTACGTCTTTACTTTCGGAAGTACACCCCTGTAAATAAAAAACGGTTAAGATTAATACGAGATATAGTTTGTGTTTCATTTTTTATGTATTTAAAATAAATTGGTTAAAAATATCGGCTTGGTGAAAGTATAGTCCATTTCTTTGACTGGAGTATGGCAAGAAATACACTCTCTTGTAAAGGATTCATTTTGTCCATAAGGTTTCAATTCAATACCTTTCCAACGAGCCCAACCCCAACCCGCTGTTTGGGCATATTTTTTGGCGTCTTTAATCATAAATTCCACCTGTGCAAATTCTCCTGTAGAAATAGTACCATCGGGATTGGTCATTTGTTTCCAACCAGCTTTAGCCAGAATAGCGCCGTCTGGCCATGGATTTACCGTACCTTTCTTAATCGCTTCAACCACAATATCATTTCCGTAAATTATGCGCATTGTTCCATTGTCAAAGCGATCTGTAATACTGATTGCACTCCAATTTTGATAATCTGGAATATAGGCTATACCATTAGCCACGGGACTTACTGCATTTTTCAATGCTCCATTGTTTTGAGAAAAAAGATCCGAAAACTGCTTATCGACTTGACTCATTTGGGTGTTATCGAACTGTTTTCTCGGTGTTCTTGTCAAAAGATACTTTTTAAAAACCAAAAGATCTTCTTCTGATAATTTTGCCTCCCTATGTATAGCGGTATAGGATAACAACGGCATTTCTTTTGCTAAAATTTTATTCAGTGCATAGTAGAGTTTACCATTTTGCTCTACTGTTGACAGTGAATCCCATGTTGAAAAATCCAATACTGCTCGTCCTTTGCGTACATGTTCATCAACAAGAAAATTAACAGGTGTGAATTTATCGTACCATCGCAAATTTGTCGCTTTAGAATGGCAATCAAAACAAGAATTTCTAATAATAGCATTCACTTCCTTGGGCAGTCCTGTTAAGTCATTAATCGCTTTATATTCTAGCTCTTGAGGCTTGATCAATTGGATAAAACCGATACAAACAGCCAATATAAGCAGCCCTAAACTCACTTTTTTCATTATTTTAATTATTCATTTATACACAGTCAAAATTACTTCGAACACACTGATCGCAGATTGATCTAATAGCTAAAAGGGAAGAAAAAGCAGCTAAAAGGGAAGAACAACCTTTAAAAGGGAAACGCACGCGATTCACAAAAACAGACAATCCAACTTTTTTAAAAAACAAACATAAAATTGCATCAAAACACAAAAAACTCATAAAAACACCTTATAAGAATTGCCTGAATAGTGGAATTAATATTTTAGTCCCTTCAATTTCAACAATGAAAAAAACAAAAAACTATATCGTCTTATTTACTGTCCTTGCACTTATTACTTTAGCATGCGCTAGCGTGCATCTCAGCTTCCATTACGCAGCAATCCGTCAAGCCTGTTTGAAGCAAAAACTAGAAGTAAAACAAAGAGAGGTACAAAGTTTAGTCCCAGTCCAAAATACGCAGTTTCAAGCAGGTATTCCGCTACAAAGGAGTACTAAAAAAATGGAGAATGGAATTCCCCATACCAATACAACGCTTAATTTTTTGTGTGCCTACAACACAGAAAGATTAGAAGAGAGACTAGTGCGTCCACCCCATACAGAAAATGTGCAACTGCATCTAGAGCACTTAAACCTTCTTTTGGGGTTAGAAGCAGTACTCTTAACAGCTACTATTGTGGCACTTAGCTTTGGAGTGAGCCAACGCATGTATCAAAAATATGAAGAAGAAGTCAATATAAAAATAGCAGATCTATACACAAAAGTCTACAAGCTCAGTGTAGGTCCCCCACAAACAATCCCCGCTAAAAGTCCGGATAAAGTAAAAAAACGATTGATTTCCTATGTAAAAGATGAAATTATAACGATTGATACCACTTGTATAGCGTATATAGCTCTTGTCCAACACACTATTTCTGTATGCACTACTCAGAATGAAGCATACAATTTAAATACCAGCTTAGATGATTTAATGAAAGAATTGGACAACGATTGTTTTTTTAGAGCAAATCGTCAATATATAATCAATATCAATGCTATTGAAAACATTTGGGTATATGGTCGTAATCAATTGCGAATAGAAACAAAGCCTAAATGTACTGACCCTATTATTATTAGTAAAAACAAAGTATCAGAATTTAAAAAATGGCTTGATCAATAAGGAGTTACATTTTCTGTAAACCTGTATTTTTATAAAATTACTTTCGCAACCAAGCGGTTCAGTGATCTACTTCTCAAATACCCTATTTTCATCCTTTTTTATACTACAAAACTGTTCAGACTTAAAAAAGAAACCAAACTGAGACAGTTTAATGTAAGGATTGGGAAAGAAAGAGAACAACAGCTTTACAGCAGTGTTGTTTTATAGCCCGTTTGACGTAAACAGAACATCAAATCCTCTTCGTTATTGCTAATACAATAAACGCGAATCGTTGAATTGTCCGTTTTTTGAAAAATAGGTTTGAAGCTTTTAGGTAAACTAGCATAAAATGGATCCATTTCTTTTAACTCATATTTTGGATCTATATCTACTGTCACTAGGACCACAAATTCACTTGGTTTTAATACAATTGGTAATTTCATATCTCTTATTTTTTATTTATTTCTATCGAAATTTAAAAAAAAAAACAGACAATTCATATTTTACATTAAAAATACTTGTTTAATGTCAACTAAAAACATAGTAAAAAAGGAACGCTTGTGAAGTTTAATTCAATTTTATTAACGATATATGTTCAAAAAATAAAAATTGTTCATTTTTATAGAAAAGAATGTTTCTTATTTTTCATTTGTTGTACTATATTAAATAAATGTTATTCTTCTCTACTATAAGCTATTTTACCTACTTTTGTTTCCTATAAAACAGTAAGAGCAACTAACAACTTAGAAGATGCAAAACATTCCTAGTGTTAACTTACGTGATTTCCTATCGGATGACCCGGTACGTAAACAAAAGTTTGTAAATGAAATCGGCCAAGCCTACGAAGAAATTGGATTCGTAGCATTAAAAGGACACTTCTTAGACGATCAACTTGTTGAGAATCTGTATACAGAAGTTCGCAATTTTTTCAACCTTCCTTTAGAGACCAAAGAAAAATACGAAATCCCAGGCATTGGTGGCCAAAGGGGATATGTATCCTTTGGTAAAGAACACGCCAAAGGTCGTTCTGAAGGGGATCTAAAAGAGTTTTTCCACTTTGGACAATACGTCGAAGACAACCCTGAATTGGAAAAGAGCTATCCGGCTAACGTTTTCGTTGAGGAATTGCCTCAATTTAATCCCATTGGAAAAGAGACGTATCAAATGTTAGAAAAAACAGGAGTTTACGTTTTACGTGCATTGGCAATCTACTTGGGACTTGATGAATTTTACTTCGATAAATTTGTCAAAAACGGAAACAGTATTCTAAGACCTATCCACTACCCTCCTATTACGGATGAACCTAAAAATGCAGTTCGCGCCGCTGCTCACGGGGATATCAACTTGATTACCTTACTAATGGGAGCACAAGGTAAAGGATTACAAGTTCAAAATCACAAAGGAGAATGGATTGACGCCATTGCTGCGGAGGATGAACTAGTAATCAATGTTGGAGATATGTTATCTAGACATTCCAACAACCGATTAAAATCAACCATCCACCAAGTGGTTAACCCGCCTAGAGAACTATGGAGTACGTCGCGTTATTCTATTCCTTTCTTTATGCACCCGATAAGTGAAATGCCACTAAATTGCTTAGACAATTGCATTGACGAAGCAAATCCTAAGAAATTTGACGATATCACAGCAGGTGAATTCTTACACCAACGTTTAGTTGAATTGGGATTAATTAAATAGTTTTTTGGTGAGAGGAAAAGGGAGAGAAGAGAGAGGAAATTGTAGCACTGCGTAAATCGAAACGCAGTGAAGATTCATCGAATATTATAATAAATATAAAATAGGTGAGATATATTCATCGAATACCGGAATAGAATATAAGTCTAGTGAGAGACATATTAACTCGGTGAGAGAATACCTCTCTCCTCTATCTTCTTTCCACTCTCACCCTTTTCCTCTCTCCTCTCTCTATTAAATATTCTTTCAACTCAACAAGGAAATCCGTATCTTTGAGTTAAACCCGTACAATTTAAATCCAAAAATCCAAAATAGAATAATGGCAAAGAAAATCAGCAGTTTAGAAGACTTAGGTGGTTTTGTTTTTTCAACAAACAAGGACTTTGAATTCAGTCAAGAAGAAGTAATGGATACACTATCTCCGAATGAACAACGATTGGAAGCTCATTTAGACAGAAAAAATAGAGGCGGAAAAATCGCCACCATTATTAAAGGTTTTGAAGGAAACGACGATGATTTAAAAGCTTTGGCCAAAGACTTAAAGACACTTTGTGGAGTTGGAGGAAGCGCTAAAGAGGGTGAAATTATCATTCAAGGTAATTTTCGCGATAAAATCATGGAGTATTTACAGAAAAAAGGCTACAAAGTAAAACGTGTAGGCGGTTAATAATAAAAACTATGAAAATAAAATCATCCGAACTCATTTTAAATCCTGATGGTAGTGTTTACCATTTGAATTTAAGACCTGAACACCTAGCGGAGAATATCATCTTCGTAGGAGATCAGAATCGCGTAGATCGCATTTCAAGACATTTTGATTCGATTGAATTTTCAACGCAAAAAAGAGAATTCAAAACGCATACAGGCACTTATAAGGGCAAGCGTTTTTCCGTAATTTCTACGGGAATTGGTCCTGATAATATCGATATCGTTGTCAACGAAATTGATGCTTTATTTAATATTAATCTAGAAACAAGAGAAATTAAAAAAGAATTGACGTCTGTCAATATTGTTCGTATTGGTACTTCAGGCTCTCTACAGGCAGACATTCCGGTAAACAGCTTTGTTCTATCTCAATATGGGTTGGGTTTAGACAATATGATGCGTTCGTATCTTATTGATGATATTACCGATTATGCGATGGAAGAGGCCTTCATTGCTCATACACAATGGGATTTGAGAAAAGGACGCCCTTATTTCATTCAAAATAGCCCTTGGTTAGAAGAAAAATTGAGCAGTGATCAAACCTTTAAGGGTATTACGGGAACTGCAGGTGGATTCTATGGACCACAAGGTCGTGTGTTGCGCCTAGCAATTCAAGATCCAGCATTGAATCACAAAATTGACAATTTCAAGTTTAACGACTACCGTATTACCAATTTTGAAATGGAAACTTCTGCCATTTACGGTTTAGCAAAACTGTTAGGACACCAGGCTGTTTCATTGAATACCATCATCGCCAATCGCGCGAATGGAACTTTTTCTGAAGATCCGTACGCAGCAGTGGACCAACTGATTCTTTATACTTTAGACAAGCTAAGCGAAATATAAGATCGCTTCTTTATACTAAAAAGCTCAGCCTAGCTGAGCTTTTATTTTTTATAATACCCCTGGAGATCGAACCCCAAATGCACATTATATTTTTCATATTGTTCATCTAAGGTTGCACTTAGGTGAATCTGTTCTTGTGTAACAGGATGTTCAAAAGTAAGTTCTACAGCATGTAACAACATCGCGGTTAGCCCAAATCGATCCAACCACAACTTATTTTGCTTGTTACAACCATGAGGTCTACTTCCCAAAATGGGATGAAAAATATGTTTAAAATGCTTGCGCAATTGGTGTTGTCTTCCTGTTTCGGGATAGGCTTCAACCAGCGAATAACGCGAGGTTTCATGCTTACCAAATGGAATATCTACCTCAACGCGTTGGAGTGTTTTATAATACGTTTTTGCCTCTTGTACTTGTCCACTGTCATTCGTCAATGCATAATCAATCGTTTCCTCCTCCGCAGCATATCCTCGCACAATAGCAATGTACTTTTTCTCTACTTGTCTTGTGGCAAAAATAGCATTGAGTTGTTTTAAAACTTCTTTATTCAATGCAAACAACAATACACCCGATGTTTTGCGATCCAAACGGTGTACAGGATAAACATATTGTCCAATCTGATCGCGTAAAATCTGAATGGCATACTCCTGAATATCACTCGCTATAAAAGACTTGTGTACCAGTAAATCTCTGGGTTTATTAATAGCAACTAAATACTCGTCCTGATACAAAATTTCTAACATGCCACAAAGATACTTCATCTGCACTACTACTAAAACCATTGGTATAATTTATCGTTCTTTTTTTTTAAATAAATACTACATTTGCTTACTTTTTTTACCGCTATATGACGACTCAAGTACAAACTAAAACGGGTGTTTTAGCACTGATTAAACAATCCTTTTCGAATGAAAACCTCGATTTAACAAAAATCCCCACCAACAGGGCCGTACTGCTATTGGCGATCCCTATGATGTTTGAAATGCTAATGGAGTCGGTTTTTGCTTTAGTGGATTTGTATTTTGTTGGACACTTAAAAGAAAGTGCTTTTGCCATACAAACCGTAGGGCTTACAGAGTCTTTGCTATCGATAATATACGCCATTTGTATCGGAATCAGCATGGCTGCAACTGCTATTGTTGCGCGTCGTATTGGAGAAAAAGACAAAGAACAAGCATCAATTAATGCTGCACAAGCCATTTCTATTGCAACGTTCATCACCGTTATCTTGAGCGTACTTGGCTTTATTTACGCCAAAGACTGGTTGATTTGGATGGGCGCATCAGAAGAATCAGCCGAATATGGGTATGGTTATACGCGTATTTTATTGGTTAGTTGTGTATCCATTATGATGCTCTTCTTGATTAATGGTATTTTTAGAGGTGCAGGAAATGCTGCAATTGCCATGAAAAGTTTATGGGTTGGCAATATTTTCAACATCATCCTCTGCCCCATCCTCGTACGTGGCTGGTGGATATTCCCTGAAATGGGATTAGACGGTGCTGCTTATTCCACGGCTATAGGACGAAGCGTTGGTGTTTTATATCAGATTTACTACTTAACTCGAAAGGATTCGCTTATTCAACTGAAATGGCACTACTTCAAAATACAAATAGACAAGGTATGGCATATTTTAAAGATTGCTATTCCCGGTATGGTGCAATACATGATTTCTACTTGTAGTTGGGTAATTCTCGCTCGTATTGTTGCACAAAGCAGCGGAGAAATTGGTTCCTCTGGCTTCTTAACTTGTCTTCGATTGATGGTCTTCTTTATTTTACCAGCCTGGGGATTGAGTAATGCCGCTTCTACACTCGTAGGACAACACTTGGGAAATAAAGATCCACAGCGAGCTGCACAATCCGTAATGATCACACTCAAGTACAACGTGATCTATATGCTCGCCGTAACAATCATCTTCTTTACGATGGCGAATTACCTAGCGTCAATTTTCACGACACAGGAAGACATTAAAGCAGTGGCTATTCTATCCATGTATATTGGTGCTAGTGGATTTATCTTTTATGGCGTGGGCATGACCTTAATGAATGCTTTTAATGGTGCTGGTGACACATTAACTCCTTCTATACTGAATTTTGTTGGATTTTGGTTGTTCCAAATTCCACTCGCCTATGCCCTAGTCTACTATTTCAACTGGGGAGCTGAAGGTGTATTTATCGCTATTCCAGCAGCAGAAACGCTTATTGCTGTTTTAGCTTTTTTTGCTTTTAGAAGAGGAAAATGGAAGCTGAAACAGGTGTAAAATGGTTAACAGTTGACAGTTTACGGTTGACAGTAGATTTTGCTATAATAAATGTGTCTTCTTTCAAACAACAAACAACGAACAAAAAAATTAACTGTTACCTTTTCTAATCATATCTACATGGGGTATACCATCTTCTAAATATTCTTCAGACGCAGGTTCAAACCCAAAAGAGCCGTAAAATTTCTTTAGATACGTTTGAGCGCCAATTTGAATGGGTTGCATACCAAATTCTTCCTCAATTTTTTCAAGAGTCAAATCAATTAAAATTCGTCCTAAGCCATCTTTTCTATGTGCTGCATGCACGACAACTCGGCCAATTGAAATTTCCTTATAACTCAAGCCAGGGGGAACAATTCGAGCATAAGCAACTACTTTACCACCTTGTGTTGCAAATACGTGCAAACAATTTTTGTCTTTTCCATCTAATTCTGGATAAGGACAATTTTGTTCTACTACAAAAATATTGGTACGCAATTGCATGATATCGTACAATTCATCTATGGTCAATTCTTCAAATGCTTTGGTGTGCCAATGGATGCTATTCATAACTTCGTGTATTTAGAACAAAAGTAAAAAAATATACCTATTTCTATACCATGTCTGGTTTAGATTTCTAAAGGCCCTGTTTAATACATCATCATTACATAAACACTAACTGCAAAGCCGTTGTTTAGTGCGTGAAAGAAGTAACCGTACCAAAAACCAAAGCGCATGCGCAAATAGCCCATACCCAATCCCAATATAAACTGTGGCAAGATAATTAAAGGGGTAAGTAAAATTACACGCAGAGGGAATTCTTCAAAATTAAAGATATGAATAAGTGCAAATGACAAAGAGGAAATATAAAAGATCAAGGGAAAATTCAATGACCACCAATTTGCAACACTAGAGCGGTATTTAAAGCAAAGTACGAGAAAGATCACCATGAATAAACTAGAAAAAACATAAAGGTACAAGGTTACATTGTCGCTAATTTTTTCAGTGAATTGAGACGCTACTTGTGTCATATAGGCAACAAAGGCAATCATCCCAACAATGGCATTTCTCAAGCGAAAACGCAGAGCTAATCGAAAGGCTATTTCTTCTAGAAAAGGACCTACGATCACGGCAAATGCAACAAATCCCCAAATGCCAATTTGCTCCATAACTTCTTCAAAGCGACCGTGCATGGGAATATCCACAAGGGAATCTAAAAAAGCCCCTCCAAAAATGATGAATACAAAGAGACAAAGCCATAACTGGAAGGTTAAGCGAAAAGCGCTTTGCTTATTATTTTTGGTAGTTTGTATTTGTGGTTTCTTTAGAAAAGACAAAAAATCAATCAACAATTCACGTGTAGACATGCGTATTCTTATTTGTGCTCAAGGTACTAAAATAAATATCAACGGTAAAACAACAGCTGTAAGTTGTGCTTTACTCCTATATCATCATGGTACAAACCTCTCCTAACTCTTTTATTTTCAACAAATTTATTTGAATATTTAATTAACTTATTTTGATCACTTTAGTCCTTTTTTGTTAAGTTTTAGAGTCTTGTTTTTTAGTAGAGGATTTGTGTGTTAAATTCATATCTGTATCACAACAAATGATCATCAACGAAATGAATTTTACGCTATGAGAAACAAAAACAGCCCTAATGTAATAATCAAGAGGAATGAGGTTTTCTTGTTGTTTTTTATTTTTTATAGCATAGCAATAGCAGCTCAAACAAAAGAACTAAAAATAAAGATTTACGATTCATCTTATCTCCCTATTGAAGAAGTAGTCTGCTTTAATGTTTCTACTACAGAAGAAGTAAAAACCAACCCACAAGGTGAAGTAGTTCTTCGTGGAACGAATGGATCTAGTTTCTTTTTTTTTAAAGAAAAATATATCGGTAAACAGTATAGTTGGGAAGAATTAAATGAAAACCCTAGTTTAATTCTAGAGCAAGACAATCAAACCTTATCAGAATTGTTCATTTATGTTTCCCCTGCAAAAAACGATGCCGGTCGTATTACATACAAAATTAATAAGCAGCTTTTAGGAGAAAATCCTACCGTGTTTCAAGTAATAGAAAACATCCCCTTATTTTTTATAAAGGGAGAAAAAATAAACTACAAAGGAAGAGAGGTAACGCTAATTGTTAATGGAAAAAAAACGATTGGAAAAATAGAAAATATCGACCCTAAAAACATTGAATCGATTGAAATTATTCCCTATGGGCATTCCGCTTATGGTAATACTGGTGAACCTGTATTGAACATTATACTGAAAGAAAATGTACTCAATTATTTTAGAGAAGATTTATCATGGATATCCAAACGAAATCTGGACAATTAGTTAAGCAGCTTTATTACTATTTATTATTTGATTAAATTCGTTGATTG
>NZ_JBMVQP010000030.1:0-46429 GCF_050522425.1 Myroides sp. C6-3
TTTAGCACTTGGCTAATCATTGGGGGCTAGCCCCCAATGATTTAATTTGAGTTGCACTTATTTGTTGAACTTAGAATTTAAAAAAAAAACACTCGACCGAGTGTTTTTTTTTACATAAAATCAAGAATTTCTTTCTTCATTTTTGTTGAAAATTTTAAATTATTTTCTTTCAAAAGATCCTTATCAATGGATTCAATTTCTTTGATAAGCGGTTTTAAATTTTCATCATTTAAGGCTTCTAATTGTGTTTGAACCTTGTACAATCTCAATGAAATTTTCTTTACATTTTTTTCTTCCATAGCTAATAAAAAAATTTAATATTAAGTAAAGTGATTTCTAAAAATACAAAAATTTTATTGTTTAATAAAATTCTTATTTCGATTGAATTGGCGTTTTGTATTATATGATCAATCTAGGGTTAAAGTTAAAGTGTATGTTTAGCAAGAGGATACTGCGATGAATCGCAGTAGTAAGATTAAGCGCCTGCAAATCAATATCTTACGATATTAGTGTTTTTAAATAAAATATATTTTTGAATACTTTTTTTAAAAAAGTATTGAATTTCAATCAAATAGAATTAAAAAAAATATATGCTTCAAATATACTTTTGTGTAAAAATCTATTCTAATATACTGATTTTTATCGTATTATTGCATATATTTATTTAAAAAATAAAAAATGAGTAAATCAGATATAACAACGATACGCGTTCAACGTGATTTGAAAGAAAAAATTGAAGTAATCCAAAAGAATTACCAATACAACTTTATCTATGAAGTCTTAGATGATATGACTAGTTTTTTTTTAAATAATGGATTAAGTCCGGCTACTAATCTAAATTTAAATATTCACAAGGACATTCAAAAAATCAATGAAGATTTTAAAAAAAGGGATGATAGTTTTCGAAAATGGTTTGGAGATCATTTCAAAAAAACTATTGAATTAATTCAGCAAAGTGATATGATTTTAGCTAATCAAGAATTATTTAAAAATATACTTCAAGGTGAAATAAAAGAGGAAATAAAAAAGGAAATTATTAGTGAGGATAATTTTAAAAAACCTAACGAAGTTATTGCAGTAACACAAAATTTTGAAAAGACTAATTCGAGTAATATAGATGATTATTTGAATGTAATTGAAAAATTAAATAAACAAATCAGTGATTTAAAAAGTAGTGTTAATCTGATTGTTTCTAAGGCAGAAAAAAACGAAAAAGGAAAAGTTCATTATACGATAGTTCTTAATGAAATAGAATATAATAGTTTAAAAAGAATCTAATGCACATTTCATATAAAGCACATGATCCGCAAAAATTTGGTTTGAGTTCTCAAACTATGATTGAGTATTTAACAAAAGAAGAAAAAACAAAAGAAGCAGAAGTTTTTTACAATCATGAACAGCAAAATATATCTCCTAATGATGCTTATAATGCCATTGATAATAATAAAGGAAGTCATGGAAAAGATGTGTCTAAGTTTTATATGATGAATATTTCTCCCTCTCAAAAAGAATTAAATCATTTGGAAAATTTAGCGGAGAAATTTGCTAATGAATCAAAACAAGATGATTTGACTAAAGAGGAAATAAAAAAAATTTATGTTGAAAAATTATTACAAGAATATACGTACAAAGTAATGGATGACTATGCTAAAAATTTTGAGCGTGATAAAACCATTGATGACTTAGTTTATTTTGCTAAAATTGAACACAACAGAACTTTTAAAGAAAATGATAAAGATGTAATTCATAATAAAAGAATAGATGCTAAAATCAAAGAGAACCCCGAAAGAAAAAATGAATTTGATAGAGATTACAAACGAAATAGTAAAGGCGAGATTATTAGAAATGGATTAAAAAAGGAGGGTAATAATACTCATATTCATGTTGTAGTTTCGAGATACGAAAAGAAAGGAGAACAACGTGATAAAGCTTCTTTATCTCCAATGAGTAAAGCGAGAAAATCTAAAGGGTTGAATAATTCAAAAGTTGGTTTTGATAGAGATAGATTGAATCAAAAGTCGGAGGAAAGATTTGATGATATGTTTGATTTTAAAAGAATGAATAATGAAACTTATCAAAAAAGAAAGGAAAATAAGAAAGGTTATGACCAAGATAAAAGCAATTATTATGATTATGAAAGACAATCTAAATCTAATAAAAAAAAGAATGATAATGCAATTGTTTCCTCTATAAAGGATCGAGTTAAAGAAGAAGCAAAAGAACTTAAAAAAGAGTTTAAAGACGCATTAAAAAGTAATGGAGTTGATGTCAATTTGCCTACATCATTGAAAGAATTACAGTGGAAAATTGAACGCGATATTAAACAAGAATTAGGAATGGATAACCTTAAAAGTCCTAAAGAAATATTGGATAACGAAATTAAAAGTATTCGAGATAACTTGTCTAAAGGAATCGATATTGGATATTAAAAACTATTTTAAATATGAATACAAATACAATTATTTGGTTAGTATTAATTAACATCATATTCTTTGTTGTGTTTTGTTTGGCCACGAAGAAAACTAAATTTTTCTTTCTTTTTTACATTGGTGGAACGATTTATCTGTACAATCTGTTTCCCTCTTACAAAACACTAATATATTTTATACTTCCTAATTTTGTGTTGGGTGCTATTATCAGTTTGCTAACTAAAAAGAAACCCCTAGTAGATGATATTTTTGATATTAAAATTATTACTAATCAGGGCGAAAGATTGTTAGAAAATTTTGATAGGGGAGTTTCTATTTTTG
The DNA here is from genome assembly GCF_050522425.1 of Myroides sp. C6-3. Lineage (NCBI taxonomy): Bacteria > Pseudomonadati > Bacteroidota > Flavobacteriia > Flavobacteriales > Flavobacteriaceae > Myroides > Myroides sp. C6-3. Next base: position 2,751 of record NZ_JBMVQP010000030.1, read on the forward strand.
GTTCGTCCGGTTCTGGTAAAACTCAAAGTGCTATTTATAATTTCTTTGAGCATTTTAAAAAACATGATTTTGCAGGTTGTCTTTATGATTATAAAAACGGCGAGCTTACAGAAATTATAATGGGAATGTTTGACAATGTTGAAATTATTGCTCCTCATGACCCGTCAATAAGTGCTAGAGTTAATTTTATTAAACCAGAATTACTTAATGATGAAATTGATATTAACGAGATTGCAAAAGTTTTAATCATGAATCTGAAAGGTAATAATGATAAAGGAAATTTCTTTGACACTAATGCGGAAGCTCTTTTTACGGGGCTTATCTTGAAGTTTAAGTTAGATCATCCTGAGTATTGTACATTTCCTCATATACTAGCTTTCCTTACGTTAAATGATTTTGGAGGTATTAGAATGGTCAGAACCGTTGATGAAGATTCAGGAGAAGAAAAGATAGTACGCAAATGGAGTGATTTTAAATTGTTGCAAGATTTCTTGGAAAGTAACCATCGGATTAAGAATGTAACCCATCAAGAAGTTACCATTAACTATAAAGATTATAGAGATAACAGTAAAACCAAAGAGCTCACACTTAAGAATGAAGAATTTACTCGTCGCTTTAGTTTACATATTCTGCCTAAACGCTTTGTTCGAATCAGGCATTACGGCATTTTAAGTAGTAGTTGGAAACGCAGTAAACTACAACAACTACAAGAAGATTTAAATATCATTCGACCGATAGTTGAACCTAAAACACAACATCGAAAATGTTATTGTTGCAAAATTGGTAATCTGGTTACGCTACATGTTTTTGGGCAACGAGGTCCGCCAAAAGCATATCTTATCGAAAACACACTTGCTTCTGTGAATTAGGTTTTACGGGTAAGGGAACTTGTGTTTGGTTGAATCGAAAAACAACAAAAAACGATTGAAACAGCACAATTTCAACCACAAAAAAAGCAGTAATCCTAAAATTACTGCTCGTATATCTTAAAGTCATACTTCGACAACTCCATAATACTTTATTAGCTTCCTACGGTTCTGTTCAACGGGCTTTCATCTCGTGCCCTGCGGGCAAGACGAAAGCTTAGTTATTATGTGTAGTTTTTTTGTATCTTTGTCAGATGAAATTATCAGATTAGCATATTTACTTTACGCAACGTATAGGAAGAGAATAGTTTAGTATTATTCTTCGTTTCCTTATTGTCTCTTATTGTAAATTAAATATGTTAAATAATGAAAAATTTCTTCGAAAGTCCTTTTAAAGGAAAAATAATCAAAGACCACATAACTAATCCCAATATAATTTCGGGTAAATATTCTTATTATTCTGGTTATTATCACGGTCATTCATTTGACGATTGTGCTCGTTATCTGTTTCCGGACAGGAATGATGTCGATAAACTAATTATCGGTTCTTATTGTTCAATAGGGAGCGGTGCAAGTTTCATAATGGCAGGTAATCAAGGTCATAAATATGATTGGATTTCCAGTTTTCCATTTTTTTATATGTCTGAATTTGATGTTTTCAGTAAAAGCCAAGATGGATTTCAAAAAGCAGGAGATACAGTTGTTGGGAATGATGTTTGGATTGGTAGTGAAGCTATGATAATGCCAGGAGTTCAGATAGGAGATGGAGCTGTTATTGGCAGTCGTGCTTTGGTTACAAAAGATGTTGAACCTTATTCAATTGTAGGGGGAAATCCAGCCAAATTGATAAAAAAGAGATTTAGTGATGATGACATCCAAAAATTGCAGGAAATGAAATGGTGGGAATGGGATGAAGAAACCCTTTTTGAAGCAATGCCAATTCTTTGTTCAAATAAAATCGATTTGTTGTACAAGTTTTTTAGAAAAATGAAATGATAAAAAGAAGGTTCCGAAATTCGGAGCCTTTTTGTTTTAACTGCGTTTGCGGCTAAAATTACACATAACGACCGAGGCTATGGGCACGGGCGGGTTGCGGGCGTATTCGCTGTCGCACAGCGACAAGGCGAATGCGGGCGCAAAACCTGCTAAGTGCACGTCAGCCAGCCTGTGAACATAGGCGTGTGTTAGGTGGTCGTAGTTTGTTGTTTTTCAGTCGTTTAAATTTCGGCCGTTTAGTGAGCTTTCACTTCGAAAACCACAATTCAGTCGCTTGTTAAACCGCATTTTCCAACCGAAAACGCTCAAATTCGTTGTAAATTTTATATTTTCTTTTTTCTTAAAGTCTAACCGCTAAACTACGCACAAATTAACGAATAAAAACTGATTTTTTTGTCTTAGAATTCATGTTTTCCGACAGTTTTAAAGTCGAGAAACTCAAATTAAATGAACTGAATGTCAGTCGGAAAGCAGAAATAGAATCGAAAATTTTTCCGTTTAAGCACTTTCACGACAGCCCGAAACGGGTTTTTTATTTTCGGGTTGTCCGTGAGTTTGTTTTTCTTTTTGTTTTTTCGTCAAGTTTGTTCGTTAACCACTTTCAGTCCGCTAAAGAGCAGAGTCTGCAAAAAATGAACTTGGTTTCCTTATATTCAAATCGGAAATCTCCATTTCCAAAATTTCGTTCGTTATATGTCGTAGTCTGAAAAGTAATAAGTCTAATTTTCTTTCCTTTAAAATCTGCGAGGAATTGTCCGCCGTGCAAACTCCCGAAAGCCAGCAAATTCAGTCTAACCGATAAGTCAAAAAGTCGAGAAGAAGCGGACAGTTCCTCAAAGATTTTTCAGCAACAAATCCGTCTTTTTCCTTTTTTTACTATGACACCTAACGACCGAGGCTATGGGCTTGGGCGGGCTGCGGGCGGATTTCCTGTCGCCACAGCGACAAAGGAAATGCGGAACGACCTAAATCAGTCAGAAAATACTCAGTACGAGGTGGTTGTTCTGCATAAATTTTTCTATCTATAATCTTATACTCCAACAATTCTTTAAGTTGTTGATTTATTACACGTTCTGTTGCATCAGGCACCTCCTTGAATATCAGACTTGGGCGTAGTGGCTTATCTCGAAGTGCTTCTATGATGCAAATTTTCCACTTTCCGCCAAGCACCTGCATAGCAATGCTATAACCACATTCTAGATATATAGGGATTTTTCTTTCAGACATAATTGTATAGTTAATTTGTAGGAACAAGATACAAAAATAGTGCGAGAATGCATTCTTTGATTATTTTGCTTATCATTCTCTTATCCTAATTCCTTCTCAAACATATACATCAATTTATCTTTTTCATTCAGTTCTACACTTCTGCTTACCTTTTTATTGGTGATTTGATAGCCCGAAAATCGAGTAACAAAAATGCCCAAGCCTTGAGTGTAGGAGCTGACTTCTGCTGAGTATTCTTTACTAGTATCTAAAGGAATTTCACCCAAAATAGTAGTCCAATCACCATCTGAAGTAATAGTAGATATTTCGCCTTGCATCTTGTTGATGTCTGTAATAGCCCTAGCATTCACAGCTATTGGAATTTGCAATTTAAAATCTAAGATTGGCTCCAACAACTCAACATCAGCTTGTTGTAAAGCCAATCGAAAAACATAGGGAGCTAAACTTCTAAAGTCGGCAGGTGTGCTCACTGGACTATAATAGATTCCGTGAGAAAAAGTGACTTTAAGGTCGGTTACTTTCCAGCCATACAAACCCGATTCACAGGCTTTCTTGACTCCATCGAATACTGCATTCTGAAAAGATTGATTCAAGTAGCCCAATGAAATATCGCTCTCTATCGTAAGTCCCGCACCGATTGGCAAAGGTTCTATAATCAAGCCAATAGATGCCCAATAAGGATTAGGTGGCACTTCGATATGAATGGTGTATTCCGATTTCGTTTTCAGACGTTCCTTATAAATCGTTTTCACCTCTTCAAAGTAAGCATCTACCGAAAATCGCTCCTCCAACAAAGTCAAAATAACTTCCCGTTGAGTTGCTCCATAAAGAGAAACTTCTAGCTCATTATTATCAGCATTGATACCAAACGTTAAAGATGGATCTTCTACCGATAATACATTCATAGCAGAAATTAATTTACTCCTATCCTCTACTTTGGCAGGATGTATAGATGATTTGAGAGCAGGACTAGGAATATTCAATTTATCAAATAAACTTGGCATTGTTCCTAAATAATCACCTACCATCAGACTTTCGGCATGGTCTAAAATTGCAATATCGTTTGTAGAAACTTCATCTACATCTATTTCGTTTCCAGCGTAAAAGGTCTTTAAACTTCTTATTTTCAGATTCTCATCTGAGCCATTGAGGTTGTATGATTTTCTTGTTCTAAGGCTTCCCCCTATAATCTTTAGATAGGCTCGTTTCTGTTCCTTCTTATTATGCTCAATTTTATAGACATAGGCAGATAAATCGTTCTCTTGAGGTAGAGATGTTTCAATAAAAGTAGTGATTGAGTTTAGCAAATCTTCGATACCAATGCCATACATTGCTGAGCCATGGTAGATAGGATGTAGTTTAGCGAATTGAACAAGATGAATCATTGAACTCCAATAGTCTGAATTTGAGAGTTGCGTATCGCTTAAGTATTTTTCAAGCAAAGAATCATCTTTCTCCAAAATTGTTTCTCTGTCCTTTTCTGATATGTTGTGTATTGTACAGCTAGAAGTTAAAATCTTGCCATCAACGGATTGCATAAGAAGAATATCTTTTGAAAGGCTATTTTGTATTTCGAAATAAAGCTGATTTAGATTTACTCCCTCTCTATCTATTTTGTTGATAAATAGAATGGCTGGAATTTCTAGTTGTTGCAAGACATTGAACAACAATCTCGTTTGAGCTTGAATACCCTCTTTAGCAGACACCACAAGAATAGCACCATCTAGCATTCTAAAAGTGCGTTCCACTTCTGCTAGAAAGTCCATGTGTCCAGGAGTGTCGATAATATTAATCTTTGTATCGTTCCATTGAATAGACGTTGTAGAAGCTCTAACGGTGATACCTCTTCGTTTTTCAATATCCATCGAATCGGTTGTGGTATTACCTTTGTCCACACTTCCACGTACCTCAGTTGCTCCACTAGCAAATAGCAAGTTCTCAGTAATGGAGGTTTTTCCTGCATCAATATGTGCAAGAATACCTATATTTATAGTTTTCATTTGATTTTGTAAATAATATAGCGGATGCTTTGTAGAAATGCATCACATAAAAAATACATCCTTGATGGTAGAATGTACCACAAGAACTTGAATTCGTATTTCTAATTATATTATTTACTGCCGCATAGTGTGACAAAGGTAGAAAATAAATTTTAAAATCAACCCTACATTCAAGTTGAAAATGCAACTTTATTGATTATTAACTAAATGATATGTTTGATGAAAAAATCGAGGATAACTTTTTTCGAGCTCGATGGGACGGCTCCAAAAGTTATCACCCGCTTTTTTCGAGTAGATTCCAAATTCCATCAAATATCTGATTTGGGGATAAATATCCAAATCTTTTTCGTGGCCTGTTGTTTATCTGTTGTTCCACATAATTCACATATTCATGTGTAACATAATTGAAATCAACTTTTTTCGGTATATATTGCCTTACCAAGCGATTATAGTTTTCGTTGGAACCTCTTTGCCAGCTTGCATATGGCTTGGCAAAGAAAAAGTCGATTTTCAAGTCTCCGGCTACCATCTGATGACACGAAAACTCTTTTCCATTGTCAGATGTGATTGTTTTCAGGAATGGTTTCCAATCCTCCAGGCAATCAATAGTAACCAGTGCGAGTTGTTCCGCATCCTTGCCATCTAATTTTCGGAGTCTGGCTATTCCGGTTGCCCTGTCGTTGATGGTTAAGATGGCACCTTTGTGATCCTTGCCTATGATAAGGTCAATTTCCAAATCACCAAAGCGTTCCCGTAGTTCAACTTCAGGCGGTCTTAGAGATATATCTGTACGATTGGGGATTGTTCCCCGCTTGTCGTAAATCACACTTCGCTTTTTGTAGCGACGTCCACGGTTTCTCAGGTCAAGATATAGCGTCCCTTTTTTACGCTTATCTTGCCAAATAAACTGATAAATACGTTCGTGTGATACACAGTTATCTCCATTTGTTTTGGCAACACCTGCAATTTGTTCCGGACTGTATTTGAGACGCAATTTATCTCGTACATAAGCCTCAACCTCAGGTGTGAAGGTTCTCGCTTTAGCTTTGTATGCCTGACGCTTCAGGTATTTACGATGCGCTAAATCATCTTTGTATTCGCCAGATCGGGCATCTGCATTACGGCGGATTTCACGACTGACAACTGATTTATCTTTATTTATTACACGGGCAATCTCACATTGTGGATACCCACTTTGCAACATTGTGCAAATAGTATATCTTTGTTCTCTGGTTAAATGACTCATAAATGTCAACTTTGGTCGGTAGACAATATAGTTCATTTTTTCCATCAGGGCAAGGGGGAGTTATTCCTCCTGGCTCTGAAAAAAACAAACTTTCCTATTTTGTCTGCAAAGTTGCATTTACAACTTGAATTTTCATGTCAATTTCTTTTATTTTTCTGAAAAGTTTATTTCCAATTCTAAAGTACTCATAGTTGTTGTTAAAATAGAAAAATACTTTATATCTTCCTCTATAACTATAAACACTTTCGATTGGCAGAGTCATAACAATCTGATTACTGTTTTTTGCAACATTATAGCCAACAATGTGAAATATTGCTTCAGCTGTAATTCCAAAACTTGAATAAGAAATCATTGAAGCCATAATAATCAATAAAACATATGTAAACACTCTGTCTATAATTGACTTAAAACCTTTGTGAAGTCTTTTTAAAAAGTTAAGTCTGAGTAATGTTATAATAACAATTCCTATAATAAAAGGTATCCACTCTACAAATAAATTGTATTTAAAACTTTGTCCAATTGTCAGTGGTTTAAGAAAAAAGTAATAAATGACAGCATATGTAAGAAACCCTACAAATAATTTATATACAATATTTTCTTCTTGACTATGTTTGATTTTTATTGAGCTCAAAAACTTAAGCATATATTTTTCTAATTTTCATGTTCGCAATACTTAGTGTTCTAATCTTGAGTCTTGTAAAAATAGTTTTACCATTTATAATTGTTTTCACTCGTAAAAAAGAGATAAATTAAGTTCCTACTAATTCTCAACCACAATGTCCCGCTTTTGCTCGTTATTTGTCAATGTAATGAAGTGAAAAGTCAAAAATACTTCCTTTATAGTCTGCGAGGAATTGTCCGCCCGAAAAAGCTGACAGAAGTAAAAAGTCTGTCAAACCCGAACTGTCTGTCTATGTCGAAAAAACGGACAGTTCGTCAAAGACTTTTCAGTGAATAAATCTCTGTCTTTTCTTTTTTTACACTGACGCATAACGGTTACGTATTGGCGATGGTGGGGCATTTGAAAAACGTCAGCCCAACATTTGCACTAATGCCCGATAGAAGCACAAATGTTGAATTTATAACTATCAGCCCCACTATTGCCAATACGATGTTGGTGGCTGGGCTTCTTTCAAAAGAACTCGTCTAATAATATATAAAACTCTATTTTATTTTTGTTTGGCTTATCAAGTCCATATACCTTGTAAAATATGTCAACCATTTCTGGTCTAAAATTATCTCGTATGTTTCTAACAGCAAGTGCAATATCTTGATATTTATCTGTTATACCTCCATTGCCAATGTCTATAAAACCACTTAAGTTATGATTGTCAAAAATTAAGTTGTCAAAACAGTAATCTCCGTGTGTAAACACTAATTCATAGTCTGATGGCTTTATGCTTAATAATTTCACAAATAGTTCTTCGGGGCTGTAAGTTTGATTTTCGGGTTGTAAGTCTGTAAAATCAATTAACCCACTATCTAAATTAAATCTTGCTTTTGAAATTTTCAAGTCAAGGTGTTGAACCAACGCAGTATTGTCAATTTTCAAAGAATGAAGTTTTTTCAATGATATTGCATATTGCTTAATAATTTCTTCAGTTTCTATTTTATCAAAATAATATTCAAGAGTTTTTCCTTGCAGTTCCGTCATACATAACAATTCAAAGTCGCTTAATTGTTCATAAAAAATAATCTTAGGAACTGGAATTTTTCCGTCAAGCCATAAATAATTTTGATAATCGTATTTGAGGTTTACATTATGGTTACTATAAATTTGTTTTTTGAGAATAAAACTCTTTGATTCATCTGTCGTAACCCTGAACAATTCAGCATTTGTTGAACCACCTGAAATTTGTGTGGTAGTATAATTTCCAAAATATTTGTCAAGTTGATTTTTTACGTCTTTACTGATGTCCATTTGCTGTGTCTTTTAGCCTTGCCACCAACATAGTAATTTACGAAGTAAATAATAGAAAAGTTTCGTGAAATATTCCCTATATCCGTATTTCGTGTAATTACTTTGTTAAAAGTAATAAATTCTTTGATAGTCTATATTATCTAAATAACATTTGTATGAATAGCGAGGTTTTTATTTAAAATTTTTAAATTCTCAATCATGGATCACGAAACTCTACAATTGATACTTTATTAATCTATTTCATTACTTAACATAATTCTTATTATAGCTTTTACTGAACCGAAGTTGAACTAAACCTCCGGTAGCTTTCGCTGCGATGATTTAGTACCTTAGTATTTATTAACGTTTAAATAATTGATAATATGGTAACTAAAAAAAATCTCCGGAGGAATTAAGAACGAACAAATATTTGAATCGTGCTTGTAATGAAATTACAGGTTTTTCTGAACTTCTGCAACGTTTTGAGCGAAATATTTCTATTTTAGGACGAAGCAAACGCACTTTTGAAAATTATTCGCGCCATGTGGCCGCAATGGCACTTCATTTTGGTGCTTTACCAACCGAATTACATCCAGAACAAGTTAAAGATTATCTCTTTGAACTGCAACAACGTTCCAATTCACCTTCGCAATCGTATTTTAAACACACGGTTTACGGACTTCGATTTCTTTTAAAAACAGAGAATTTACCTTACGATCATCTTCATTTACCATCGATTCCTAAAGAAAAGAAACTTCCTGTAATTCTGAGTCGAGAAGAGATTTGGAAGATGCTTCAACATGCCGATTTACTCAAACATCGCATTTTAATTGGATTGATTTACGGCTGTGGTTTGCGTTGTATGGAAGTTAGAAATATCGAATTGAAACACCTAGATTTTGATAGAAAACTACTGCATATCGTTCAAAGTAAAGGCAAAAAAGATCGTTATGTTCCTTTATCGGATCATCTCATTCGAGGGATTAAAAAATATATTTCGGTTGAACATCCTACCACATTTTTATTTACAGGCAACACCAAAGATGCCAAAGGTTTTGATTCGCGATACAGCCAACGTGGGGTTCAATGGGCGATTCAATCGGTTTGTAAAAAAGCTGGAATTTTAAAAGACGTGCATACGCACACGTTGCGCCACAGCTACGCTACGCATTTGTTAGAAGATGGGGTGAATATTCTTCAGGTTCAGAAACTGATGGGTCATGAGCGTGTGGAAACCACGATGGAATACTTGCATGTTTGTCAGCTCGAAAATCAAAAAGTACGCAGCCCACTAGATACCGTTTTTGCTTTATGGAGCCGCAGTGGGAAGTAGCCGATGTGCTGAGAAAAGTCGATTTGTCCAACCAAAACTTTACCGTTCATCAAGAAAAAACGTTAAGAGCATTGACTTTGTGCCGAACTGCTGCTTTGGGCGGACATGTAGATGCTTGTGATGCTTGTGGCAACATTAGTATTAGTTACAACAGTTGTCGCAATAGGCATTGCCCGAAATGTCAAGGTCATAAACGTGAAGAATGGATTCAGGCACGTGAGCAGGATTTGTTGCCTTGTTCGTACTATCATTTGGTTTTTACCCTTCCAGATTCGCTTAATGGATTAGCGATTGCACATCCAAAAATCGTTTATAAAATCTTGTTTGATTCTGTTTGGTCGACATTAAATCAATTCGGAAAAACGGAAGGTTTGCAACTAGGAATGATTGCGATTTTACATACCTGGGGACAAAATTTAAGTTTACATCCACATTTACACTGCATTATTCCTGGTGGTGGAATTGATGCCAACGGTAAATGGAAACGCAAGATAAAAACCGATAAATACTTATTTGCAGTAAAAGCGTTAAGCAAGGTTTTTCGAGCAAAATTTGTTGCCTTGTTACGTAAAGAAAAGCTTGCCGATGCTCATGTTTTGCAAAGTTTATTTGATAAAAATTGGGTGGTTTATGCCAAACGCCCATTTGGAGGTCCCAAACAAGTAATCGAATATTTAGGAAGATACACCCATAAAGTTGCCATCAGCAATCATCGGATTAAAAATGTAACAAATCAAGAAGTTACCATCAACTATAAAGATTATAAAGGCGGAAGTAAAACCAAGCAACTCACCTTAAAAAACGAAGAGTTCACAAGGCGATTTAGCTTACATATTCTGCCTAAACGCTTTGTGCGCATACGCCATTACGGTATTTTAAGCAGCAGTTGGAAACGCGGAAAACTCCAACAATTGCAAAAAGATTTAAAAGTTGTACGCCCAATAATTGAGCCCAAAACCCAACATAAAAAATGCTATTGTTGTAAAGTCGGCAATCTGATCACCTTGCATGTTTTTGGGCAAAGAGGACCACCGAAAGCCTACCTTATCGGAAGTAAACTTGCGCCTGTGAATTAACTTTTATGGGTAAGGGAACTTGTGTTTGGTTGTTTCGAAAAACAATGTAAAAAAATAGAAACAAACACAAAAAAAGCAGTAATCGTAAAATTACTGCTTGTATATCTTAAAACTGCACTTCGACAACTCCATAATACTTTATTAGCTTCCTACGGTTCCGTTCAACGGGCTTTCATCTCGTGCCCTCCGGGCAAGACGAAAGCTTAGTTATTGTAAGCAGTTATTTTATTCCGTTTCAATTTGTTTTCCAGACAATACTTGTTCCTTTTTTAATTCAAATTCAGTTTCTGTCAAGAGTCCTTTGTTTTTCAGTTCCGCAAGTTGCCCAATCAGTTCGTTTTCTCTTTTTGATTTAGCTTTTAAATCATTTTCCTCCGTTTCTTTTTTTAATTCAGTCAGTAGTATGTCAAATTTATTATGCACTTCTTTCTCTGTTAAAATTCCCTCTGCGAAAAGTTTTTTAATTTTTTCAACTTCGTTTTCTTTTCCACTTTCTATTAATTTCTCCTCTTTAGATTTTTTCCAAATATTAATAACTAAAAACATTGCTCCAGTTATTGTAAGTATAGATAAAATTCCACCAACTCCAGGATAAGAAACAAACGATTGATATTGGTCTTGTATAAATTCAGGTTGTTTTAAAAAATGGAAATATTTGAACATAGAAACCAAAATCAGTCCTAAAAAGATTATAAAAACTGTATTTAAAAATTTGTTCTCTTGTTTCATTTTTCTAATTGCTTACAACGGCAGTCTGTGAAAAAAGTACACAAACTCCTTTCAAATATAGTTAATATTTCTTAAATTCATAAGGTATTCATAATTCACGGTTTTATTCCTATAACTAATGGTTTAGACAGATAAAATTCTAGATTAACTATAAAAAAAGCAGTAATCGTAAAATTACTGCTCGTATATCTTAAAACTACACTTCGAAAACTCCATAATACGGATTAAGCTCCCTACGGTTTAACTCATTTTACTTTATTTGTTTTGGTATTCGTTGAAATTACATTTCGTCCAACGGGCTTTACTTCATGGTTTATTATTTGTTTTAGTATTCAGTGATTTCAATTCATCTCTTGTCTTCCAAACAAGACGTTTCGACCGAAGGGACAGAGCAAAGATAAAGCTTAGTTATTATGTACAGTTGTTATGGTTTAGATATTTTTTGTAAGAAACTTTTAACTTCAGGATACTTTGAGTCAGCATTTATAATCATCTCGCTTAACTTCTTATTTCCTTTAATATTGAAAAGACCAACCATCCCATTTTTAGCTTGTTCTCCTGAAAAGTCAATTTTTAAACCATCTTCCAAATTGTTTTCATTTTTAAGAAGTTCAATGTTGTATAATATCCCTTTGTCCTTGAATGTAATAGCTTTAATTTTACTTTCAAGTTTATTAAATTTAAACGTCTTTAAGTTAACTTTTTTAGAAAGTTCCGTAGATAAATGATGTAGAATTTCTGGGTAAATAAAGTCTTCAACCTCAAAATTACTTTTTACCTTGTTATGCCCTACATCATCTAAATTTGGAGTCTCACCAAAACAATTTGGAATAAATTCTATTGTTACAACAATATTTTTAAATGACTTAATTTTGGATTTAATCCTATTATACTCTTTACGCCCTTCTTCATCATTATCAAAAATGACTCTAATTTTTGGTTTGAAATCTCTATCAGTGTAAAAATTATTGTAAAACTCTAAATATTTGTCAATTTTTGTAGCACCGCCTGAAGAAATAATATTAGGAATATTTATACCGAAGAAATTACTTATTTCAGATAAATATTTCTTATCAGACTCTCCTTCTAATATAATATTATAATTATCCAAAAGTTCAAAATCTTCATCTGTTATACCTAAATACTCTCTAATTTTTTTTAAACCATTTTCCTGCTTAATATCAATTAAACAAGTATTAAGGGGATGATATTTTAATTTTGTTCTTTGATATTCTCTTTCTTCTCCGACTTCTAAATCCAGTAAAAATACATTGTCTAATTTATAACAGTCAATGAATGTTTGAGAATGTGAGGTTACAATAACTTGGTGTTTTTTAGCAATATCTAATAAGTGATTATGTAATTTTTTCTGAAGACCTTGATGCAAGTAGACATCTGGTTCGTCTATACAAAAAATTACATTCTTCTTTTTTAATTTAGATATTATTTTACTGTGCAATAATATATAACCTAATCTTTGTAGACCAGATCCCTTTCCTTCAATGTTCCTATTGGATAAGTCATTTAAATAGAATTCTACATCTTCAGAAATTAAATCTTTAAATTTTTTAACGTCAGAAGTGTTTTCAAAACTTACGCTCCAATTTGAATTGAATTCTTTAAAAATTGGATTTATTTCAGAGGCAAGTTTATTTAATATTTCAAGTAAACCTTTGCTATAACTTTCAAAAGAATCCTTTAAATCTTTTTTTAACCCACTAAATCTAGCTTTTTCGTATTCTAATTCATAAACATCATCTATTAAGTTATTTATTAAAGTTGGAAAAGAGATATTAATTGCAGGAATGAAGAAAAATGAAATCTGATTTAATATTCTGCCAATTTCCTTATTATCACCAAGACTTTTGTTTTGCTGACCTTCTTCAATTATAATTTTTTCGTAGGATTCTTTATCTATTCCATTAACTCCGAATTCTCTTTTGATAATATGCTGAATATTGTTTTTCTCAAATGTTAAAGTTATTTCGGGATATGTTGAACCTCCTCTAGAACCTAACTTATGATTTGGAATATCTTCTGTTAAACTGTATTGTTCAGGATTGAAAAAAATATTTAGTGCTTTTAAAACATTTGTTTTACCAGAATTATTAGCACCACATATTGTTGAAAAATTATTAGAAGTATTTAAATTTAACTTTAAATCTAAGATAGATCTAAAACGCTTTATTTGAATTTTCTTTAGAATCATAAAACGATGTAGGTTTACAATTGTGCATAACGGCAGTCTGTGAAAAAAGAACACAAATTCCTTTCAAATATAGTTAATATTTCATAAATCCATTAGGTATTCATAATTCACGGTTTTATGCCTATAATCAATGGTTTATACAGACAAAAATGCTAAATTAACTATAAAAAAAGCAGTAATCGTAAAATTACTGCTAGTATATCTTAAAGCTGCACTTCGAAAACTCCATAATACTTTATTAGCTTCCTACGGTGAGCCTGCCGTGAGTTTATCGAAGGGTTCAACGGGCTTTACTTCACTTGTCTATTATTTAATTAGGTGTTCAGTGATTTTCAATTCATCTCGTGCCATCCGGGCAAGACGACCCGAGGGCTTTGCCCGAACAGAGCGAAGCTAAAGCTTAGTTATTAGCAGCAGTATTTTATTTGATTTCTAAAACGAGTTTTTGTGTTAAATGAGCAAAATGTTTCATCAGGCTTTCAATGTCAGCTATAAATACTTCAATTTTCACATCCTTTGCTGAATAAAACTTAATCGTGTTACCATCTTTTATAACATTTTTGGTTGCTCTAAAATCTTTATTAATTGGAGTAAATCTATGATTAAAGGAATTTCTAATATTATAAGAATCTTTTGTGTTGTTTAAAAAGTCTGTCAAAGCATTTTTAATTTCTTCTGTATGTATTTGTTCAAGGAATTTTTCATTTAAAAATATCTTATCTTCTCTAAGCTTTAAATCACAGTAGACATTCAGTAATTGCCCAATTACATCTCTAGTTGAGAAATAATAGTAGTAAAAGATTTCAATAAAATATTCAAGTAATAGTTTGTCAGTATATTGATTTACTGCTTCATCGTTTTTAATTTCTAGTTCCCTTAAATAATGAGTATTTACGTAAACAAAAGTTTCTTCCATTTTTCCAAGTCGATTATTTACGCAATTACACCACCAATAGATGTCTTCTTCTCTAATTGCTGTTTCAAATGAAGAATTTTGCAGAATTCCTATGGTTGCGGATTTATACTCAACATTAAAGCGTTCAATTTTGGGAATAATATTGTTTATTTTGCGCCTTTCTTCTTTAGTTGGATATTTGAAAGTATCAGCTTTAAGTGTAATTGTTTCTCCCATGTTTTTCCGAATTAGTTCAGCTAAGTTTTTCGGCAAAATTGCTGCTAGCTCCCAAATATACGCAATTACATTTATTTAAGAAATTATTTGTTTATTCTTTATCAAAATAGATATAATACGGTATATAATAAAAATATATAGTGCGTAATTTGTATTGTAATTTTAAATTTTAATGCGATTTTAAATAAAATATATACAAAATACGAATATGGAAGTTTCGTTGTTCATAAGCTCTTTATATTATATTGATTTTTTATAAATGAACATTATAATAATCCCACCCACCCTATTTCAAAGTTAAATTTCTATCTAACTGTT
This sequence comes from Myroides sp. C6-3, assembly GCF_050522425.1. Taxonomy (NCBI): domain Bacteria; kingdom Pseudomonadati; phylum Bacteroidota; class Flavobacteriia; order Flavobacteriales; family Flavobacteriaceae; genus Myroides; species Myroides sp. C6-3. The sequence goes on from NZ_JBMVQP010000030.1 coordinate 17,783, forward strand.
TAATACTTTACACCCGGGAAATAACCCCTTGCTGTAAATAATTAAACAATAAATTCACAAAACACAACCTCTTAAAATCGGTTTAGTTTTAGTCGTTCATTTTACGATAGAAATTAGTGTGTTTATCCCAGTTAAAAGGAAATTTAATTTATGTTTTAATTTTTTCTTTTTGTTTGGTTTTTATTGTTCCATCAGCATATTGAAAAATAGTTCTTCCTCTTTTTAGATCATTCTACTCGGAATGGCCGCCATATATGGTTTTCTTGTTGCAAAATTATTGCCTATTCCGATTTATAAAAATCTATTAAGGTTTCTACTTCACAAGAACTACATCAATATAGTTGGCCTTAAAATCGTCATTATTTTCAGGAAAAATAACGCCAATTTTCAGTTTATCTATCGTGTATTTCTAACTCGCAGACACTCCTAAATATATTTACCAGTCGAATCCATTTGTCAGCTTCATTTCTGTAGCGGCCAATGGATTTTTCCTTTTATAAATCGTTCGGTAGGCAATAGTTCTATTTCGCACAGAAAAGCCATAAGCGACAACTCACGAAGAATGATTAATAAAAATTGTAGAACTATTAAATATTATTTCATTATGGAAACAAGTTTAAAAACTCCCCAAGCAAAAAGAATCGTTAAAACAACAGAAAAGAGCCAAGCTCAAACTACAAAGAATAATTATAACGATTTGTTTTTTAGTTCAATTATTGAACAGTTGGAAAGTGTAGAAGAGAAACATTGGCAACATTTTTTAAAAGAAAATGTATCTTTTATGCCTGCTAATAGACTTTCTTTACAATCTTACACACGATTAAACCAATTTATATTGGCACTTGATATGCTGATAAATAAACGTTCAAATTGCTATTATGCAACTTTTAATCAAATTACTAAATCAAAAGGTAAAATTAAGAAAGGTTCAAAGTCATTACCAATACAATACTTTAGTTATGATATTAGACATAAAGAAACGGAAGAACGTATTCAACTTGCTGAATTTAAGGCTTTAGATAGCACAAAACAAAAAGAATATCGAGTAAAAAGCTTTATTAAGTATTATCGTGTATTTCATACGGATAACATTGAAAATATAAATGATTGTGACTTTCCAATTATTGCAGATATTGAATTCATTGAGTTTGACGAAGGTGCCGAAAAATTTATTAATAATTTAATTGAACACAAAAATTTATCCTTACAACATCTAGTACAAGGCGAAGCGTATTATATTCCAGGAAGAGATGAAATTCATTTACCAAAACCACAATATTTTAAAAATATGGAAGCATATTATTCAACTGTTTTTCATGAAATTATTCATTGGACTGGACACAAAGACCGCTTAAACCGTTTAGACCAAGATTTTGAAGATGGCAGAAATAAATACGCTTTTGAAGAATTGGTTGCTGAATTGGGTTCGTTATTGTTTTCGTTAGAATTTAATTATTCGGAGCAGTTTATTAACTCAATTATCTATCTAAAAAGTTGGTTAAAGCATACAGCGGAAGAGAAAAAACATGAAATTTTAGAAGAAGCATTTGGTTATGCGAACAAAGCAATAAATTACCTTAAATCATAAACCTTTTACGCCTTTTAAAATAATAAAGGGCGTAAAAATTTGCCCCTCCGGGGCGGATTGATTTAGTTAGTGATACCTTATATTCGTACCTTAATATTTTCTTACCCCACCCACCCTATTTAAAAGTTAAATTTCTATCTACCTCCTTTAATACTTTACACTCGGAAAATATCTCCTTGTTGTAAATAATTAAAGGGTACATTCACAAAACAAATCCTCTTTTAATCGGATTAGTTTTTAGTTGTTCTTTTACGATAGAAATTAGTGTGCTTAACCCTTTTGATATAAGGTATTTATAAAATATTATTTCATACATTTTTAATAGTATATAAATATATATTTATATCTAAATATATTAATATTTAACTATACAAATATTTGTATATCAATATATTTTGATTTATTTTTGATGAAAATTAATAGATGAATTATGGCTAAGATCATTTTATTTACTCATCAGAAAGGTGGTGTTGGAAAAAGTACATTATCTTATAATGTTGCAAATTTACTTAACCAAGATGCGAAGGTTGGCTTAATTGATTGGGATTATCAAGGTACTTTACTTCAAGTAAAAGACTTAAATGACCAGTTGACGTATATTGATGTGGATCGTAAAATTAATAAAATACCGCATGAAGATTTCGATTTCATCATTATCGATACACCTCCTTACCTATTCGAAGAAATACACTCATTGGTACAACAAGCTGATTTAATTGTAATACCAACGCAAGCGAGTATTAATGATTTATTAGCTATTGATAAAACTGTACAGATTATTAAAGATAATAATGCTGTAGATCGATCTTTAATCGTTTTTAATAGAATTAAAGCTAATTCATCACTTAAAGATAGATTAAGTGAAAATTTTAATGAGTTGGATGTTCCTATTGCTAACACTGTAATCAACGATTATGATGCAATTACCAACAGTATTGTAACCAAAGGAGTTGAAGGAAAGCACAAAGCGAGTAATCAACTTCAGAATTTGACAAGAGAATTAATGATTAAACTTTTAAGTAATGGCTAATAAAAAAGTAGATTTATCTGCATTAGTTAATCAGGTAAAAAAAACACAAGTAGAAACACCAGTACAAAAAGTTGTACCGGTACAGAAACCTTCTACGTCTGAAAAAGGATTGTATGTAAAAGTTCCGAGCGAAATGATTACATTTCTTAAAAATAAAGCATCATTGATTGAGGGAATGACTGTGAAAGAATTAATTAATACTGCATTAGTAAACGTTTATGAAGAAGAATATAATGAATTCTTAAAGCGTTATCATGGAAAGGTCAAATAAAGTATATGTAGTAAACGTAAAGCTCTTAAATGGTAACTGGGTTAAATATCGTGCTGTACAAGGATCAGCTGGAGTAAAACGCCTGGTTAAGTATTTTGATGAAAACTTTACAGGAGAAAACAAATGGTTATTCTGTAATGTTTATGAAAAAGAAAGTCAGCAACAAGTAGCTAACTATTTAAACGGTAAGAACCCTACCCGACCATAAAATAAAAGAGGAGCCGAAGCCCCTCTTTCGGAAACAAAATAAATTTTGTTTTCCTTTTCGTATTTCAAATATACGATTAAATTTTATTTGGTCACTAAAAAATTTATTAAATTACAGCACTTTAACGAGAGAGAAAATTACAAGTTATGAATGAGGAAGAAAAAGATAATAAAGTAAAAGAAACCTTTAGCAGCAATAAGATTGCTGATAAGGTGAAAATTTCTAATGAATTTTATCGAGATCTATTTTTCCATGAAGATAATGGCAATTTCGTTGTTAAAGAATCCATGCCGATTGAGGCGAACCGTATTATAATTAATATTTTAAATACGTTACGAAACAAGCAGTTCCAATATGGAGTTTCAGATGATAGTTTCCAGTTAGATTTATTTAAGAAAACTTATTTAGAAGACGACGAATCTTATGCTAAGATAGTAATGAAATCTTCTGATATTTCTAAATCAAGAAATTTAGAGTTAACTAAAAAAGGACTTCAATTTTTAGTTAATTATAAACAAGAATGGCATACTGTCAAGTTTTATAACTCAAAAGGGGAAGTAGAAAAAAAACAATTTTATGGTGGATTAATTATTGATCCAACCATTTATAAAGGGCAAGTATCTTTTTATATTAATCCTTATTGGTTTAAAAAGATAGTAGCTTTAGCTAATTATAATTACGTTCTATATTCTTTAGTCTATTCTGTAAAATCTCACAAACAGTTCTTATTTGCACTCTGGTTAAATACTCTTAGAGAAGATGGAACCAAGGTTACTTTAGAATATATGAATAGAACCTGGGGAATAAATTACAAAGATTTAAGAACGCTTAAAAAAGGCTTTTTAGACCCGATTAAGAAAGTGTTAGACAAATCCTCCTCTTTCTCTTTTAATAGCTCTGTAAATGGAAATTACATAGGTATAACTAGATATCAGCTTAGATCCATTGGAAGTGGCGCAGCAGAATCTTCGAATATTACAAGTCAGGACGATCAATTTAAATTATATAAACTTTCTTATATTAAGAAAAGACATAATCTGACTAAAAAAGAGTTAGAGCATTTGGAAAAAATATTTAATATTGATTTTGGCGCAAAGTTTCTCTTTAGCAGTGCATATAAGAATGTGGTTAAGAAATATAATACAGCAAGAAGAAAAGATAATAACAAACCTTTAATTACTGATATTCCTTTCTCAGAATTGTTAGATGATATTCAAGAAGAAGTTATTTCTATTTATTCTGTAACGAAACATGCGCAAATATCCCCTAAGGGTTACCCAATTTTTAATGCTCCTTTGTAGGAGCATTTTTTATTAATATTTTCGAGATTCCACTACCCATTAAAAAAAAGCTATTAATAAATATAGAATATTCTCTAATTACATTTCGAGATTCCACTACCCATCATTAAAAAAAGACTATTAATAAATTAAAGAAATCTTTTCTTTTAGTTTTCGACATTCCACTACCCATCATTATATAAAGCCTTTCATATATCAAGATTAATTACTTAATTATTTCGAGATTCTACTACCCATTAATCCTTAATGAATTAAAATTAAATAAGATACCTGGTTGATGATCATTTAGTTTCGGTATTTATATATTTGAAATTTAGCACCTAACTTAAATTTCAATTTCGAGATTCCACTACCCATCATTATATAAACACACTGATATATAAAGATAACTTACATATATATTTCGACATTCCACTACCCATATGCTAGTAATGTATTAGTTATCATTGCTTTATATGAGAATGTTCGTACAATTTAGCACATATTTATGCTGTTTATCCTAATATAAATTATTTATTTAACGTATCTTTATTTGAGTTAGTAATTAAAAATCGACATTCCACTACCCAAAATTCAATGAAAAATCATCATTTCCCTTTATTTCGAGATTCCACTACCCAAATTTTATGCATTTTTTCCATTTAATATTCGACATTCCACTACCCATCATACTTTTTTTAATTTTAAAGTCAATTTTTAAGGTCAATAATCGAGATTCCACTACCCAAAAATCGAGATTCTACTACCCACATAAATTTATTTCGAGATTCCACTACCCAAAAATCGAGATTCCACTACCCAAGCATTCGACATTCTACTACCCATATCTTCGAGATTCCACTACCCAAAATAACTTAAAATATAGGCTATAAAACCCTACAAAACAATACTTTATATCTAAAAAAAACAGTTGCTTAAAATTAATATTAAAATTAATATTAAAATTAAACTAAGAAACGCATAAAATCATATTCCCATTTTAAAAGGAATTTTTTTAATCTTTTTCCCATTATTGATAAAAAAGTCCGAAAAGGAAAGACGATATTTTCACCAGTGCCCGGCGAATTTTTGTAAATAATAGCTAATTTTATAGAATGAAACGAGTTGGTACATGCCCCATTTGCAACAAAGGAGAGCTTTTAGAGTTTGAGGATAAATTTCAATGTAATTTCGTTGAAAATAATAAGAAGTTGTGCAATTTTTTTATTTATAAATCTTATTCGAAAAAAATTATCACTCCCGAAATGCTATTTGACTTACTTCACAATTACGAAACAAAAATTTATTCAGATTTTGTGGATGATAAAGGTGAAAAATTTGAAGCTGCATTAAAAATAGTACACGGTTATATTAATTATAAGTTTCGAAATCAAATTGTAGATAATGTTAAGTGTGTTAATTGTGATGGCGAAATTCTAAGAACAAAGCAAGGCTGGGGATGCGAAAATTATTTTAATCGAAAATGTGGAATGTTTATTTACCGTTCTTATAATGGAACTGTAATGACTGAAGATATTGTAAGATTATTAGTTACTGGCAACTACACTCCTTTTTTAAATTTTACTTCAAAACAAGGAATTAATTTTCAAGCAAAACTTTTTGTAAATGACAGTACTTTTCAAGTGCAATTTGATTACTCTTTAGGAGATTGTCCGAAGTGTAGCGGTACTGTATTAAAAATGGAAAAATTCTTTGGCTGTACTAATTACTTATCAGATATTAAATGTGATTTTATAATTTGGCTATCTATTTTTGACTATAATTTATCTTTTATTGATGTAGAAGTATTACTTAGAGGAGATCAAACTGATGTTAAATCCTTTAGATGGAAAGATAAAGATTTTGAGGGAAGGCTTTCATTAGATGAAAATTTTAAATGTAAAGTGTCATAATAACTTACTTGTTATCATATATTTAAAAACATATATGTATAGCAATATATATAAATATACATATATTTAAATATAAAGCTAGCTTTATATTTAAATATTGTTTTATAATTTAGTCTTACTTTTTAAAGATGATTATGATAATTTTCAATTTTAAAGCATTAAAATATTAATGTAAAGTTCCTCCCTATTACTGTTTCAAATGCTATATTTGCATAAAATAGTATTATAATGAAAGAACTTTTAGAACAGTTGAACGCAGAATTTGAAACGTTCAATTCAGATGCTCAATTACAAATGGAAAAAGAAAATAAAGCTGCTGGAACAAGAGCGAGAAAATCATCTTTAGCTTTAGAGAAACTTTTAAAAGAATTTAGAAAGTTATCTTTAGAAGAATCTAAAAAATAATAGACAAGCCGTATACATTAAGATACGGCTTTATTTTTTGATTATAATACGATATATATAAATATATACATAGAAATATATTTATATATTTCTTTTCTTTTTATCTCTGATCAAAGCATCTACCACACCTAATATTATTACTTCATCATCTTCATCAATTTTTACGCTTTTTGCGTAATCAGAATTTAAAGCTATTAAAGTACTATTGTGCTTATCATATCTTTTTAAAGTATATTCTGATGAATTAATCGACACTACAATATCATCGTTATGACACGGTTCATAATCTGTACGTAGAATGATTATATCATTCTCCTGATATTCGGGATACATCGATCGTCCTTTAACTAAATTAAGAAAAGTGCTTTCTATTTTCGATAAATAGCGTTCGTCTAAACTAATACGATCACTTAAAAAATCTTCAGCAGGTGAAGGAAAGCCTGCACGCACACCTCCTAATATTTGAACATATTTTTTTTCACCATCACTATGTATGGTTAGATTTTCCAATTCTGTTCCGAAGTACGGTGCTTTTTTAAAATTTATCATTTTACTCTAAGTATATCTTTCCAATTAGTTGTATAATTTGGACTTAAAAGATCTTGGCGCATCTTCCATGTTTTATCCAGTGCTTGTGAACCAATTTTTAATTTTTTTACTCCATATTTAAAATTAAGTTGATCCATTACCTTCATCAGCTTGCGGTGTTGTGGGTGCTCATCTTCAAATAAGTTGAATTGCTTTTCGCTTTCAGGACTTATTCCTCCAACAATAACGCCAGCTTTTTTATATCCATATCCTTTTTTGAAAATAATATCTAAACCTTTTTTAGCATACTTAATTATCTCAATTGATGAATTAGTAGGGTAGGGGATGGTTACGTTTACAGATTGGTAATATTGTGGTTTATCTGTTTGAAATCTATTGGTAAAAATAAAAACAGTAACTATTCTACAAGTAGAATGTTGGTTGCGTAATTTTTCGGCACAGGTGGTTGCAAAAGTAGCAATGCGCTCTTGTAGATAGGTTTTATCTTCATACGTTTTATCAAAAGATCTTGTCGTAGCAATATTCTTTTTTGTTTTTACATCTTCAAGTTCCATAGCAGATATGCCTTCTAATTCCTTTTTTAGTCGTAAACCAACTACAGTAAATTCCTTTCGGACATATTCATCAGGAAGATTTGTAAAATCTAATGCTTTATTTACTCCTTTTGCCTTTAATTTTTTAGCAAATTGTCTACCAATACCCCATACATCTTCAATAGCTAACCATCGCAAAGCTTTAATCCGTTTTTCTTCGGAATCTATAGCATATACACCTTCTAATTGCGGATATTTTTTAGCTATCCTATTGGCCACTTTAGTTAATGCTTTTGTGGGCGCAATTCCAATACACGTTGGAATTAAAGTGTTTTTAAGCACTTCTTTCCGTATCGCTTTTGCATACGATACTAAATCATAATTTTCAAATCCCTTGAATTGTAAAAAGCTTTCATCTATCGAATAAACTTCTAAATCAGGTGTATATTTTCTAAGGATTCGAGTTACACGGTTACTCATATCGCCATACAGAGCGTAGTTTGATGAAAATACATTTACACTATTATCCTGAAATAACTTTTTGTATTCAAAAGCGGGTGCTCCCATTGGAATACCGAGTGCTTTTGCTTCGTTAGAACGCGCCACAACACAGCCATCGTTGTTGCTTAACACAACAATTGGCTTATGGCGCAATGTGGGATTAAAAACCCTTTCACAACTCGCATAAAAATTATTACAATCTACTAAAGCATACATCCTACAAAATTATTAAATTAGTAAACGTGCTAAAGTTAAATTATTATGATGCCAAGAAACGTCGTTTGTTTAGCGTTAGATTTAGGAAATTCATTAGAACCTGAGCATATATCTAACATTGAGATTGTAGCGAAAAATTTAGAAGATTTTAATAATCGTTTTCAAACAGATTTTTATCTTTTTTATGATACGGATGGATATACTTTTGAAATCCCCGAACAATTTATAATTAATGACTTATTAAATTGGTTTGTTGAAGGTATTGGCAAATTATTAGCTTTTTCATATTCCCCAACTCGGGACAGTTATTTTGATTTAAATTCGTATTTAAATGATCGCAAAACAGAGTTAGACTTTTTACATAGTTTTGAAATGTATAACAATTATCGTCAACGTTATATTGATTATGCCCCATTAGGATTTTTAGAAGAGGACTCGTACTTTTTTATAAAAGAAAATCTTACTAATTTGATATTAGATTATTCTCGGAATTTTAGTTGATAAAAACATTTTACGGCAGTTATTTAATTACTAATAGGCGAAATATAAAATTATTTATTTTCGTTTATTTTGGTTATTTCGATTATTTCGTTTAAATTTGTTTAAACAATTTAAAATATGGAAGCATTAGACTATATAAAAAGACCCACTAAGAAAGAACAACGAGTGGCTATTGAATCTTATTCAGCACTTTCTTCAATTTTATCACAATTGAAACAAGATGATACTGAAATAGAAATCGAAGAAACAAACGACAGAATTAAAATACCTTTTAAAGCTTTAAAACTTTTAAGTGAAATTTTAAAGTCAATGAGTGAAGGAAATCCAATTTCTATTGTACCTATTGCAACGGAAGTCACTACTCAAAAAGCAGCTGAAATATTGGGTTGTTCACGACCTCATTTAGTTAAACTTTTAGAGCAAGGTGAAATTGATTTTACAATGGTTGGAAGACATCGTCGTATTTTATTTGAAGATGTAATCAAATATAAAAACGAGATGAAACAAAAACAGAAAAAGCATATCATTGATATTATGAACTTTGATGACGAAATAGGTTTATATGATTCATAGTGTAAGGTACAAAGCAGTTCTTGATACCAATGTAATATTTCCTATCGTGATTAGAGATTTATTATTTTGGTTTGCTCATTATGATTTATATACCCCAAAATGGAGTAAAATCATTTTTGATGAATGGAAATCTGTAATGATTCGAAAGGGAGTTGAATCTTCACAAGCAGAAAAGCGGATAAACGTAGCAAATTTGGCATTTCCCGATGCTTTAGTATTAAATTATGAAGGATTAATTGATAATTTAAATTTACCTGATAAAGATGATAGACATGTATTAGCTGCTGCTATTAAAGTAAATGCTAATATTATTGTAACTAATAATTTAAAGGATTTTCCGGATGATTATTTAGACTCTTTTGGATTGAAGGCAGTTTGTGCTGATGATTTTCTAACGGATATTATAGATTTAAATCCAAAAATAGCCCTCCAAGCTTTTAAAGATTTGGTATTAAATCGCAAAAACCCAGCAATGGATGAATTTCAAGTATTAGAAAGTTTTAGAAAAAATGGATTAAATCAAACAGCAGATTATTTACATGCTCTTTTGTAATTTAATTATACCAAAAATCGACCGTTTTATGGGACTACTTTTTAGTAGTCTTTTTTTTATTTTGAATAGTGCTTTTTGTCGTTATTTTTATTAGTTTTATAAAATAACCTTTTACAGTACTATTTTATGATTATTGGATATGCGAGAGTTTCTACTAAGGATCAAAATTTAGAAAATCAAATCGAGTTGCTGAAGCAACATCAATGTGAGAAAATATTTTCTGATGTAGCGAGTGGAGTGAAGGAAGATAGAAAAGGATTATTAGAACTTTTAGATTTTGCTCGACCAGGTGATACCATTTTGGTTTATAAGAATGATCGTATATTTCGTTCCTTAAAAAATATGGTGGATTTGATTGAAACGTTCAATCAAAAGAAGATTCATTTCAAATCGATAACAGAACCGGAGTTTGATACCAATTCAGCCAATGGTAAATTTTTACTTCAGATATTTAGTGCGGTTGCAGAATTTGAACGCAACCTAATCAGCGAACGCACGAAACACGGTTTAGAAGGTGCACGAAGACGTAATGAAACCTTAGGTAGACCTAAAGGTATTTCTAAAGATACTTTAGAAAAATACCAGTACGCAAAGCACCTTTACGATAATAAAAAACTAAGTATTGATAAGGCTTGTAAACAAGCTGGAATAAGTAAAACTACTTTTTATAGGGTAGAAAAAGAAAAATAAAGTTTTAGATGACAATTAATGACGTCCTAATGTTTTATTTTTAAAAAAATATTTTATGGAAACATTTATAGAAATAAATGGGGTAGAGGTTGAAATAACTAAAATCTACCAAATGAAAACTTATGATTCTTTAATTGAAGGAACAGCTAATAAAGAATTAAATGATGATATTTTAGTTGATATAAAACAACGTGCTAAACGTATTTTTTATCGAAGTTCTTATTATGTCATGGATCCAAGAGAAAATCCGAATGATGATTTTCCTCAATATTGTATTATTTTAGAATTAATGGTTTTTAATACATTTCAAGATCCTGATAAAGATTATTCTGCTTTAACAGTAATTTGTTTTCAAGATGAGTTTGCATTTCCAATAAATGAAGAAAATTTAATTCATTTGAAGCAAATACCTTTTGGGTTATTGTGTAATGAGTATAATTTTTAGACTAATGTCAACAAATAAAAATGCATTAATAAGATACAAGACACTTGATAAATGCTTAAGTAATAAATACAAAAGATATTATATCAACGATTTAATTCAGGCATGTAATGATGTGTTGTATGAACATTATGGTGAAGAGGTTACAGTTTCTAGGCGTCAAATTTTCAATGATCTTGAATTCATGAAAAGCGATGCAGGATATGAAGCTCCTATTGTATCTGTTAGAGATGGAAGGAAAGTATATTATACATATGAAGATCTTAATTTTTCTATAATACAAAAGCCTTTAACCAATGACGAATTGTCAATTTTAGAAAATACAATTGAATTATTGAGTCGGTTAAAAGGAATTCCTGGAATTGAGGGTATTGAATCTGTAGAAACAAAATTAATGAATGTAAGTAATGAAAATTCAGTACAGAAAATCATCTCCTTTCAAGAAAATGAATTTTTAAAAGGTTTAGAATTTTTGACTCCATTATATAATTATATAAAGAATTGTCAAGTTGTAAAACTTACTTACAAACCTTTTACACATACAAACTCTACGTCATATATTATAGCTCCATATTTTTTAAAACAATACAATAATCGTTGGTTTTTATTTGGGTGGAATTACGAATTAATTAAAATACAAAATATAGCATTAGATAGAATAGTAAAGTTGGAGCCAACAACTTGTGAATTGTATTGTAAGAGTACTATAGATTTTGATGAATATTTTGAGGATATTATTGGTGTTACAAATTTTGAAAATAATGAAGTATTAAAGGTAAAAATTCAATTGTCAGATAGTGTACTTCCTTATATTGAATCAAAACCAATACATGGTTCTCAAAAAATTATTGACAATATTTTACACTTATCAGTAAAATATAATTATGAATTAGAAAGTTTACTTCTTTCTTACGGTGAAAATATTAAAGTATTAGAACCTCAATTTTTAATTGATCGATTAAAGGAAAGAATCAATAATTTAAAAAATTTATATTAGTGCAGTATAATTGCACAGGTCAGCTGTATGTTTGCAGTGTTAATCTTTAATATTTGTTTTATGAGCGTTACAAAGACTACTTCAGAAGTTAATATGATCACAAGTAATTTATTACATGATATTAGAAAAATAATTTCATTAGATAATTATATCGTTTTAATTTATTTAGTTTCACTAAATAAGATTGGCGCTATTTCTATTTCTGAAACATTACCAAACGATGATATTGAGAAGGGCTTATTAGCTCAATTAAGAAATTCGGAGTTTATAAAGAATGTAAATCCTTTATTTATTGATGTTTTTTACTCAGTTATTAATAAGCTATCTTATAATGAGTTAAATAGTCTGTTGTATGTTTTAAAAGACTTTTCTATTGATGATCATCTTTTCTCTAATTTCTTTGAAGATTTAATTTATAAAATATCTTTAAGCCAAGGTAGAATTGCTTCAGAATACTTACAACCTTTAGAATTAACTCATTTTATAAAGGGTTTGATTTCTAAAGATGAAGGTCAGAAGATTTATAATCCATTTGCTGGTATAGCTTCTTTTGGAGTTATTGCAAATGAAAAGGATAGCTATTATGGACAAGAATTAGTACCAACCTCATGGGGTATTGGGCTATTACGATTGATTATTAATGGAAAAGATCATCAAAACTATGTTTGTGATGATTCAGTTTCAAATTGGTTAGGCACTTCTCAAAAATTCGATGTAATTGTAGCTAACCCACCATTAAATGTTCGGCTAAATGAGAGAATTGAAGGGCTTAGATTTCTTGAAGATTTTTATATAAGTAAAGGGTTAGATGCATTAGCAGATAATGGATATTTAATTTCTGTATCTTCTTTTACTTTACTTACTTCTACTATGTATCGACCTTTAATTCAAAAATTAGTAGATAATGATTATTTAGAAGCTATCGTATCATTTCCTTCTAATATTTTATTGAATGCGAGCATTCCTTTTTATGTACTTATTCTAAACAAGAATAAGGCTGAAAAAGGAGTAGTTAAGTTTTTCGATGCCAAAGATTTTAGTATTAAGTCCAATAAAATTTTTAAAATTGACGATTCTAATTTATTAGAAGCATTTAAAAATTCTAAGGATAGGAATGTTGTTAGAAAAATTACGAATGAGCAAATTAAAGAAGAGGATTACAATTTACAAGTTGGTAGATATTTTATAGATATTGATTTTAATTTAGACCATCCATCTAAATTAGGTAATATACTTACACCTGTTTCTTTAGTAAATGATAGAAATATATCAAGATTCTATAAATTGAGTTTAAATAATCTTTCTGATAATATTTTGAAGAAAGATATTGATAACTCGACACTAGAAATTGTAAATGATCATGATGCTCCTAGATTTATGAATATTTTAGGTAGAAATGCTCTTATTATTTCTACCGTAAATAATATTAAAATTGGGTTTTTCAAATTTGATGGTACACCAGTGTTACTTCCAAGAGATTTTTATGCAGTAACTTTTGATGATGATTTAATTGATGCCAATTATTTAGTTTCCGTTTTATTATCTACAAATGTTCTGGAACAGTATAAAAAATATTCTAAAGGAAATGTACTGAGTAGAATATCTAGAAATGATTTTTTTAAAATCATAGTTTCACTTCCTCCATTAGATACTCAGCATGCTATTTATTTAGATAATTTAAGAGATTATATTGGTAAAAATGAAGAATTAAATCACCTTATTAAGGTTCAAAATTTATTAGACAGTAGCGATAGTAATAGTTTGTTAAGACATGAAATTGCTGGACCTCTAAGAAATATAAAATCTTCATTGAATTTTATACTAAGTATGATGGAGAAAAAAATCTCTTCAGATTTCCCAGAAGTGTTACATTTAACACCACATCCTGCTGTAGAAACAACGTTTAAAGAGTATTTAAATTTTATGAAAAGAGATTTAGATAGAATAAGTGTTTCCGTAAATAAAATGAGTGGAGAAATTGATTTTAGTCAAATGAAAATAGAAGAAATTGATTTGATTTCATTTATTCAAGATTATGTCAATTCTGTAAAGGTTCGTGCGAATAATAAATTTTCTATCGAATTGGATTTTAATGAAATTGAATTAAAATTAAATGGAATTGATCAGCTATTGATCAATGGCGATAAAAATTTGCTTTCCAATGTATTTGACAATTTAATTGAAAATGCTGAGAAGCATGCTTTTAGTTCTGAAGATTTTGAGGATAATAAAATCAAAATTGAATTGTTGTGTAGTTTTGAGGACAATACGGTTCAAATCGATATTTGTAATACAGGAAAGCCTTTACCATCCGACTTAACGTACAATCAATTGGTAAGGAAAGGTGGTTCTTTCGGAATTAATAATGGCAGTGGGATAGGGATGTGGTATGTTAGTGAAGTTCTTAAGAAGCATAAAGGATTTTTAGGGTTTACGGATGAAACGGGGCCTGAAGGTATTGATAGTGAATTTGTAACATCTATTGAACTAACACTTCCTGTAATTTTTAAAAAATAAAGCGATGATAAATGTACTTTGGATAGATGACGAGCATAAAGTTTTCCAGCCTCTTAAAGATGCAGCAATAATAGAAAATATTCAATTGGTTGGATATGACAATGCTGAAGATGGGTTATTAGAATTGACTAATAATTTCAATCATTATGATGCTGTTATTTTAGATGGAATTTTTTTTACAGATAAAACAAATAGTAAACAAACAGATGAAGCGTTTGGGAATGTTGCAAAAGGTTTACTTGAATTAAGAACAAAGGGATTTATAATACCTGTTTTTATTTATTCCGGTCAACCAAGTTTTGTGAAAGATAGTCATTCATATGTAAATTTATTTAAAGATGAATTTTCTGCAAATGGAAGGGTTTTCGATAAAACGGATGATGATGGTATGCCTGAACTTTTACTGCATATTAAAGAAGCTGTAAAAGATAATGTTTATACTAAAATAAGACATCAGTATTCCGATGTATTCAAATACGTATCTTACATCCCTACTTTAGATAAGCATTATGGAAACTTTTTAGAAATTCTAAAAGATATCGATACTGATCAGGATTTGACAAAAGTTCGTAAAATTATCGAAAGTTTATTTAAAGCATTAGCTGATATTAACATAATACCTGAAGGATTTACGGAAGAAAAAGGGTGGATCAATGGAACATCACTATTTATTTCTGGTAAACATTCAGATTATGAATTTTCAGAGCCCGATTTCATTCATCCTACGATTTGTGAAACCTTATATAGGGTTTTAAATATCGTACAAGATGCATCGCATAATGAAGGAGCCTTGAGATATAAAGTAGATGAATACAGTAAGTTGCATACTTCGGGTTATTTATATCAAAGTGTAGTGTATGCTTTATTGGAAATCATTTGCTATTTTGGGAATTTAATCAAGCATAATCCGGATAAAGAAAAGAATCAGTCCCGATGGAAGAAAAAGGAACTAGATAAAGACACAACTGATTTTATTGAAGGCGTTTTAGAAGAAATCAATGATAAAGGATGGGGGAAAGTAAAGTGTATAGATGGGAAGGAGGTTTCTTTGCATCCTAAAAGTATTGATAACTATGACCTTAAAATAGAGGACACCTTTTGGGTTTTATTAGAGTTTGTAGAAGAAAAAAATAAATATCATATAAAAAACATTAAGAAAAATAATGGCTAAAAAGAAAAAAGAAGAAGTTCAAGAAACGATAGAAAAAACACTGTGGAAAGCAGCGGATAAGTTGCGTAAAAACATTAATGCCGCAGAATATAAAGATGTAGTTCTTGGATTGATATTCTTAAAATATATATCCATTGCATTTGAAAAATTGCATGCAGAATTAACTGAACAAATCGATCAAGGTGCTGATCCTGAAGATAGAGAAGAATATACTGCAGAAAACGTATTTTTCGTTCCACCTTCAGCACGTTGGTCTTTTTTACAAAGTTCGGCTAAGCAGACGACGATTGGTAAAATCGTGGATGATGGAATGGATGCTATTGAGGCAGAAAACCCTCAATTAAAAGGAATTTTACCAAAAGTTTACGCCAAACAAAATCTCGATCCTACCAGCTTAGGAGATTTGATTGACTTGATTGGTAATATCGACTTTGGCGATACGCAAGAACGTTCTGCCGATGTATTAGGTCACGTGTTCGAATATTTCTTAGGGCAGTTTGCTTTAGCTGAAGGTCAAAAGGGAGGACAGTTCTACACGCCTCGTTCGGTAGTAGAGTTATTGGTCGAAATGCTAGAGCCTTACAAAGGTCGTGTATTCGATCCATGCTGTGGTTCGGGGGGGATGTTTGTGCAGTCGGAGAAATTCGTAACCGAGCGTCAAGGTCGTATTGATGATATCTCAATTTTCGGACAAGAGTCTAACCAAACCACTTGGCGTTTGGCAAAGATGAATTTAGCCATTCGTGGGATTGATTCTACGGGGGTTAAATGGAATTCGGAAGGTTCGTTCTTAAACGACGCACACAAAGATTTAAAAGCCGATTATATCATTGCGAATCCTCCGTTTAACGTGAGCGATTGGTCGGGCGATTTGTTGCGTAACGATGCGCGTTGGCAGTTTGGTACTCCTCCCGTAGGTAATGCCAACTTTGGTTGGTTGCAACATTTTATCCATCACTTGGCACCAACAGGGCAAGCGGGTGTAGTATTGGCAAAAGGAGCCTTAACGTCTAAAACTTCGGGTGAAGGAGAAATCCGTAAAAACTTGATCGAAGAAGGTTTGATTGATTGTATCGTGAACTTACCAGCAAAATTGTTCCTGAATACGCAAATTCCTGCCGCCTTATGGTTTATGCGCCGTAAGAAAGTACCGAATCCAAAATTTCGTAACACCGAAAACGAAATCTTGTTTATCGATGCACGAAATTTAGGGCATCTGATCAACCGTAGAAACCGTGAATTAAGCAAAGATGATATCGACTTAATTGCTTCTACCTACCACAATTGGCGTAATGTAGATGGACAGTACGAAGATGTTCCAGGTTTCTGTGCTTCGGTACCAAAATCTAAAGTAGCAGAGTTAGATTATGTGTTAACACCTGGGCGTTACGTTGGCTTACCTGATGAAGAAGATGATTTCAATTTTGTAGAGCGTTTTACGTCATTGAAAAGCACTTTAAAAGAACAATTAGCCAAAGAAGCGGAACTGAATACGATTATTGCGGAGAACTTGTCTAAAATTGAACTGCCAAAAGAATGAGTAAAGATTTAACCCTTTCCCAACAACATATAGAAAACCGAATTTTTACGATTCGGGGGAAACAAGTCATGTTCGACAGAGATCTGGCAGAAATGTATCAGGTGGAAGTAAAAAGGTTAAATGAACAGGTAAAACGCAATATTGACCGGTTTCCCGAGACATTTCGTTTTCAGCTGAATAGCCAAGAAAAAGATGAACTGGTCGCAAATTGCGACCGGTTCGAATCGTTAAAACATTCCGCTGTAAATCCGTATGCATTTACCGAACAAGGTGTCGCTATGTTATCTGCCGTTTTACGAAGTGATATCGCTGTAAAAGTCAGCATTCAAATCATGAATGCTTTTGTAGAATTGAGGAAATTAGTTGGTCAAGAAACGCTCCAGCATTTACGTCTATCAAGTATTGAAAACAAATTGATAGAGCATGATCAAAAATTCAACAAGCTTTTTACTGCATTAGAAAATAATGAACTACCACAACGCGGGGTGTATTTTGATGGACAGGTTTATGATGCCTATCAGTTTGTAAGCGATGTAATAAAAAATGCCCAATCATCCATTATTTTAATAGACAATTACATAGACGATAGTGTACTAACCTTGTTTAGCAAACGTAAAAAAAACGTAACAGCTACGATTTATACAGCAAGTATAAGTAAACAGCTTCGGTTAGATTTAGAAAAACACAATGCACAATATCCTGAGGTAAAAGCAGAATTGTTTAAACAAAGCCACGACCGCTTTTTAATCATTGATGAAAAGGAGTTGTACCACATTGGTGCTTCACTCAAAGATTTAGGAAAAAAGTGGTTTGGTTTTTCGAGGATGGATAGCTTGAGTAAGGATGTATTGGGTAAAATAAAAAGGGGGAATAATGGAGAATAGGAATTGGAATTCAGATAAATTAGGTTCTGTTATAGAAATTAAATATGGGAAAGATCATAAAAAGTTAAGTGAGGGAAATTTTCCTTGTTTAGGCAGTGGTGGGATTATGCGTTATGTTGATTCTTATCTCTATGATGATGAATCTATTTTAATACCTCGAAAAGGTTCTTTGAATAATATTATGTTTCAAGATAGCCCTTTTTGGACTGTTGATACAATGTTTTGGTCAAAAATTGATAAATCAAAAGTATTCCCAAAATATCTATTCTATCAATTAACATTGATTGATTATGAAAATTTGAATGTAGGTTCTGCAGTTCCGAGTTTAACTGTTCCTGTAATTAATGAAATCGAAATCCAACTTCCCCCACTTCCCGAGCAAAAAGCCATTGCATCGGTATTGTCGAGTTTGGATGATAAAATCGACCTATTACACCAACAAAACCAAACCTTAGAAGCTTTGGCGGAAACTTTATACCTTAATTTCATTGGAGAAAGAGAATTTAATAGTAAGCTAAGTAATATATTTTCTTTGCAGAATGGATATGCATTTAAAAGTAAATCATTCAAAGAGTCGGGTACTATTAGAGTAATTAAGATAAAAAATATTTCTGGAGATATAGTTGATATAACAAACTCCGATTTTGTTGATGATGAATCGATAAAAAAATTGGATACAAAGTTTAAAATCAATTCGGGCGATATCATAATAGCTATGACAGGAGCTGAAGTCGGTAAATTAGGTATTGTACCTGAAACAGATCAAAGCTTATGGTTAAATCAGCGAGTAGGATTATTAAAAGAAAAATTTGAAGGTGCAAAGTATTTAGCATATCTACATTTAAAATCTGATTTCGGTCAAGATTATATTGAAAATACAGCTACTGGAAGCGCTCAACCAAATATATCAGGAGAAGGAATTGAGAATTGTGAATTTCCTTTCTACGAAGAAACAGAGTTAAGAGAAATTTGTAATAAACTTTCTCCACTTTATGATAAAGTGATATTTAATTTAGGTCAAATCCAAACCTTAACAAAACTTCGCGATACCTTATTACCTAAGTTAATGAGTGGCGAGGTGAGGGTGCAACTATAAAAATTTTATTATGGATGCAAAAAAATTTTCTGAACATTTAATTTTTGAAAGATTAGAACAATTACGTGAAACGTTAAATGCTGAAAATGCTATTGATATAATAGGTGTTGAAGATTATAACTTTATGGAAAGTTTTTATTCTTATACATCTATGCAGCTTAAATTAGTATTATTTACGCTAGTAACAGAAAAAGAACTTAATGCAATTTCTTCAGAAATAAATGCAGGAGTTCCCCAATTAAATGCTTTTTTAGGTAGTAAAAACCAAGGTCACTTAACTAATGCTTTGAATAATTTTAACTCAGCATTAAGTAGAGTTACACGTTTACCCATACCAATTACAAAAAAAGGTTTTGATTATTCTGGTGATATTTCGAATTTTCAAAAGACGATAAAAGAGGCATATGAATCAATTAATAAACAAAATGAAGAATTAAAAGAATCATTAAAATTAATTGAAAAAGATTTACAAGCTAAGAATGATTTAGTAATTCAATTGCAATCTCAATTATCTACTAAAGAAGTTGAAATTCAAAATGTATTATCTCAATATAATACTGAATTTGAAAAGATTAAATCTAGTAATAATACAGTTTTTGAAAATGAAAGAACACGTTTTAATTCTGAAATAGAAGCTGATCGTAAAAGATATCAAGAAGAAATCGAAAAAGAAAAAAACACCTTCAAAGAAGCATTTGAAAAACAAATTTCTGATTTACAGAATGAAACGAAATCTACAATTGAAAATCTGAAACAAAAATTAGAAGAAGCTAAAAAAATTGTAAATATTGTTGGAAATGTGGGAGTTACTGGTAACTATCAGAAAATCGCCAGCGAACATAAAACCACAGCAAATACATTTCGTTGGATTAGTATTGGAATAATGATAGTGATGTCAGGTTTGCTAATTTGGACTATAATTGATTTATCAAAAGATGGTTTTGATTTATATAAATCAATAGTTAGGATTGTGGCAGCGACGATTCTAACTTATCCTGCCATTTATGCTTCAAAAGAATCTTCTAGACACAGAGTTCTTGAAACAAAAAATAGAAATTTAGAATTAGAATTAGCTTCGTTAGGTCCATTTATTGAATTGTTGTCAGAAGATAAGAAAGAGAAAATCAAAGAAGATTTGGTGTACAGATATTTCGGAAATGGTTTATCAGAAGAAAATGTAAAAGAAAGTGAAGAGGATGTTTCTATTAATGGACTAGAAAAAATAATTAAAGCAATGTTGCCATTGATTAAAAAATAACCAACCATGACCGAAAACGAAATTGAAAATAATGAGAATAGACAGTCAATTTTCGTTCAATTTCATAATACCTTATTACCAAAGTTAATGAATGGTGAGGAAAGGGTGAAGAAAAAAAATAAAAAGGGAGCTGTTTGAAAATGAGGGTCCTTAAAGCGATTAACCAATTGCGTCTACTGACGATGTTTTTTGTGGAGTAAAAGAACGAGTATAATCTTAAATAAAAACTCATACTATATGGCTAAAGTATTACGTAGCAACGAGCATATTGCTCCATATCTAAGCGAACGTTTAGCCTACATTCGTGGACTAGATCCTCTAGGCTTACAAAATAATTCAGAAGCTACTTTTGCGATGCTTTTACCTGGACTTAATAATGTAACAGGTAGGCTTAGGTATTATAGTTTTTATTGTTGGTTGTTAGATCAATACAGTGTACACATCGGAAGTACCAATCCTAAAGAGCAAGAAGCATTTATTCGTAAAGCTGAGTTGCTAGTAGCTTTGGTTATGGTACAATCTGGTACCGAATTTAACAATATACCCGGAAGTAATTTTGCTTCCAACTACTTGCAAGAATCACTCGAAATCATAAATTTAGCTTCGGGTATTTATACCGAAGATCACAAAACAGCTACTACTTATTGGAAATATTCTACAGGAGCATTTGGTCAGTATTATGTAGCTTCTTTAATCAATATAGGTATAGTAAATAGTCGTGCCGATGAAGCCAAACTATACAGTCGTACCAATACCTTAGAAGATGCAATTTTTGTAAGTGGTGAACAATTGGCTAAAACTTTTGATGTGAATATTGATCCATCGCACAAAAGCATCTTTTTAGAAGCTGTGCTATCTGCTCAAATTTCTAAAAGTGATCTTGCGCCACTCTTTGAATCGTTCAATATGATGGAAATTCCATTAGATACCCAAGAGCATCAATTATTATTGCAGTTATTATTGCAAAGTGATCGTATGCCTTTGGATGCCGAAGAAGTACCCTTTCATAGAAAAAACACCTTTCGAGCCTTGCTAGATTTTATCCAGCAGCAGCCTGTAGAAAAGCCGACATTGGCTTTTGTACAAGATAATTATCATCGTGCTATTACAGAGGGTTTACCAACCAATGAAACACTTTTCGGATGGTATTATTACCAAGTCAATGATTGGTTTCAATTTGCAAACACAGCCTTATTTAATGGGTTGTTGCAAGAATTAACAACTGAATACGGACTGAATTACGCTGACCTTAGCACTTTTTGCAATGTAGTGAGTACTAAAGTACTAACCGAACTCATGGATACTTATGAAATCGAAGAGGCGGTAACCTTACAAGATTTCATTTCTCAAATGGAAAGTTTCGTTATAGATGAAGTGGAATTGAGTGATAATATATTCCGTTACGAAGGATTGGATAGAATCGTTTACGGTTTTGAATTATTAATGGCTTTATTTATCAATAATCAAGAGAATTTGGAAGCTATAGATACATTTGGACATCAAAATGGAATTAAAAGAGATGGTGAGGCGAGTTCGTATTATTTAAAAAAGTTCACACATAAATTGTCCTTACCATTTAAAGATTTTATATATGAATATTTAGTGCAAAACATTGTCTTAAGACATCATTTTGTTGCATTCCGAAAAATGGGAGGCGGCTCACAAAGTACTCAAAAATTTGTATTAGAAGAAGGACATATCCGTTACTTAGGCAATTTTGAACCTTCGTTTACGGGGCCTCGATTAACGACACTATATTTATTCCTTAAAGATTTAAAGCTTGTAGATAATAATAAAATTACTGCTAAAGGAATAGCTGTATTAAATGATGAAGCATTATGGCTAAAATAGAACGTAGAAATGTTATAGAGCTTATTGGCAGTAATACCAAAAGATATCATTCTTGTATCATCACTTGCTTTACATTCGATTTTACCTATTTCGAAGAACGTATTGCACCTATTTTAAGAGCGGCAAACATTAGAAACATCAATATTTTTGTAGATGGAAATGAATTGATAAAAGCGCAAGAGTTTTTATCAGGTAAAGAATTCTCTTTTCAGAAAAATTATAATCTTATCGGCGTACATTCAGCACATGGCGTTTTCCATCCTAAAATCATTTATTTGTTTGGACAAGATGAAGGTTTATTAACTATTGGTTCTGGAAATATTACATCATCAGGACTAAGTTACAATGACGAAGTGTGGTCATCCTTTCATCACCGAAATTTAGAATCAACCTATCTCCATTTATTTAGAGCGGCTTGGTTGTATATAAATCAATTTTTCCAATACGCATTAGGTGTCGCTAAAGTAAAATTAGATTGGATTACAACTAATACCCCTTGGTTGGAGGAGTTAGTAAAAAGCCCTAGTTTTGAAGTAAATGATATACAATTTGTTTCAGAAAGTTCTTTAGCTTTTTTAGTAAACGAATTACGTTCGAAAGAAATCGAACATATGGTAACTATTTCACCCTACTATGATAAAAGTGGTAAGACCATTGAATTGCTTCAGCAACATTTACAACCTCAAAAAGTAGATGTTATTGTAGATCAACATTCAGATTTATTACCAACCGAAATTTTCAATTCTTCCCATTATCAATTTCACTTTTGGGAAGATGTTATTGAATCATTTGATGAAAAGATCAATCGACTTCATGCCAAAATAATCTATTTTTCTACAGCAGAATCTGAGTATATGCTCATGGGGAGTGCCAATGCTACTTATGCAGCAATGGGTGATTTGCAAAATAAAAACAGCAATACAGAAGCGGGTTTATTTTTAAGAAGACCGAAGAAATCAACCCATTGGTTGAAAGAGTTAGGAATTCAAATTCCTAAAAAAGGTATAGCTCTTTCAGAGCTTACCGAAATTTCAAAAATTAATAGACCTGTCAATTATAAGATAACATTTGAGTATCAAATACTTTATGCAGAAAATACGAATGAAAATATAAGTCTTTATCTTGATAAAATAATCAATCAAGAAGTTTCATTTCAAATCGAAGATCGAGATGGAACTATTTGTAGTGTTCAAGCTATAAAGTATTATGAAAATAGAATTGAATTATTTTTAGACCATACATCAGAAGCATTCAAAATTTGCATTTGTCAAGAAGGCAAAAGAGTTTCTAATTATGCAGTGATTCATCAAGTTGAACAACTTCTAAAAACCAATCCGAATCAAATTAATGCTGACTTAGATATCTTATTAGGGAGAGATAATCTTCAAAATTTTGATTGGTATCATATTATTAAGTTTGTTGATTTGTCATGGGTTGATGATGAAAATGAAGTTTTTAATAAAGGACGATCTACAACGTTTGATAAAAGAGAATCGGCTATACTAGCATCATCAGCTTATGAAACTTTAAGTTATGATGAGTTTAATAAGCATGCCGTATATCATAAATTGTCTAGTAGCTCTAATCCTAATATTCGAATCACGGATTTCTTTATCACCTTATCGAAAGGCTTAGAAATTACCAATTATGAAGAATCTGAAGAAATTAGATTAGACATTGAGGGAGATGCGGATAAAGGCAAATCTGATAAAGTGGCTACAAATCAGATAAATATTAGTTGTACTGTTGGTAGGAAGATTAAAAAAGAAGTATCTAATTTTTTAGTGAAATTATATAAATTTCTAGATAATAAAATAGATAATGCATTTCCTGAGAATCCTAAAGAACCATTAAAACTAGATCAATTACCTAGTGAAACGTATACCATTACACATTTAAGTAAGGTCATTATAGCATTGGAGTTGATAAGTAAATATTTTGATAGTTTCTATGAGGAAGAAGATGGAAGGAAGATAATATTCGTTAAAAATGGTCCAATAGAAGAAGTAGATACAGTAATTGGTTTTGTAACTAATACTATAGGTTTATTTTATATTGCCTTTAATAAAGGAACGCATATATATGATTATGAATTTCATAATAAAAAGCTAAAGATTTATAAGAAACATTTTTTAGAACAATTATTAGCTTTAGTAGATAAAATTAATTGGCGTAAAAATGAAATTTATGCTAAATTGTTAAAATTAAATACCATTCGTTTTTCAGAATTATCTGTCTTAGATTTTTCTGCAATGAGAGAAATGAATCAAGAATATGTCAAAAGCTATTTTCAATGGAAAGAGCAATTTGATGATTTAGAAAAAAGGAGAGAACATTTAATTACATACGTTAATCAAAGTCTTATAGGGAAAATTATTTTTAATAGTAAATTAGGATTTTGTTATGTTTCTCATGTCAATAACAACTGTGAATTAGACTTACATACTTTAATTGGAAATGTAAAAATTAAATTAAACAAGTGTGTGGTATTTAATTTATTATAATATTAAGCACTAACCAACCATGACCGAAAACGAAATAGAACAACTCGCTATAGCATTATTAGAACTCCAAGGATATACCTATATCAATGGGGTTCAATTGGCTCCTGATGCAGGAGATCTAGAAAGAACATCATTTGAAGAGGTGGTGCTAAAACAACGTTTAGAAAATGCAGTTCGTCGTATTAATCCAATGATTCCTCTTGATGCACAACAAGATGCAGTGAAGCAAGTTATGCGCATTGCCTCACCTGATGTGTTATCCAATAACGAAACATTTCACCGTTTACTAACAGAAGGTATTCCAGTTACCAAACGTGTTGATGGGCAAGAACGAGGGGATCGTATGTTTTTAATCGATTTTGAAAATCCATTACACAATGAATTTTTAGTAGTCAATCAATTCACTATTGTAGAAAACGGAGTAAATAAAAGACCAGACATTATTCTTTTTGTCAATGGTTTACCATTGGTTGTGATAGAATTAAAGAACGCTACGGATGATAAAACCACCATTCAGTCTGCCTTTCGCCAGATAGAAACCTACAAAGCCATGATCCCTTCGTTGTTTACTTTCAATGCTTTTTCGGTTATTTCTGATGGATTGGAAGCAAAAGCAGGAACGATCTCAGCAGGTTTGAGTCGTTTTATGGCTTGGAAAACCACAGATGGTGTCAACGAAGCATCGAAACAAATCAGCCAGTTAGAAACATTAATAAAAGGAATGTTGCAACCAACCGTATTGTTGGATTTGGTCAGACATTTTGTGGTTTTCGAAAAATTTAGAAAGGAAGACGCTGATGGTATAATTACCGTACAAACGGTAAAGAAACTAGCAGCCTATCATCAATATTATGCCGTTAATCGTGCGGTAGAATCTACGATACGTGCTGCTGGATTTATCTCAAAACAAACATTGGGACATTTGTTGAATGAATCTCCTGAAAGCTATGGTTTACCAGGCGTTAAAAACCAACCTGAAGGTGACCGAAAAGGTGGTGTGGTTTGGCATACACAAGGTTCGGGCAAATCGTTGTCTATGGTGTTTTATACAGGTAAAATTGTATTAGCCTTAGATAATCCAACGGTTTTAGTCATTACAGATCGTAATGATTTGGATGATCAGCTATTCGATACGTTTGCGGCTTCGAAACAATTATTACGTCAAGATCCTGTTCAAGCGACCGATCGCAAACAGTTAAAAGACTTATTGAAGGTAAATTCAGGAGGAGTAATTTTTACGACAATACAAAAATTTCAACCAGAAGAAGGTAACGTTTTTGAAACGCTATCGGCTAGAGAAAACATCATTGTAATAGCAGACGAGGCACACCGTACACAGTATGGTTTTAGTGCTAAAACGGTAGATGATAAGGATGAGAACGGAAATGTAATTGGTAAAAAAATAGTGTATGGATTTGCCAAATATATGCGTGATGCCTTACCAAATGCGACGTATTTAGGTTTTACAGGAACTCCGATTGAGAGTACGGATGTCAATACACCAGCAGTTTTCGGTAATTATGTAGACATTTATGATATTGCTCAAGCAGTTGAAGATGGAGCAACGGTTCGTATTTTCTATGAAAGTAGATTAGCGAAAGTAAAACTAACAGAAGAAGGAAAAGAATTAGTAGATGAGCTGGATGATGAATTGGATCAAGAAGATCTAACTGCCACCCAAAAAGCTAAAAGTAAATGGACACAGTTAGAAGCTTTGATTGGTGGTAAACAACGTGTTCAAAATATAGCTGCGGATATTGTCAATCACTTTACACAACGACAGGAAGTATTTCAAGGGAAAGGAATGATCGTGTCGATGAGTCGTAGAATTGCGGCAGAATTGTATAATGCGATTATTGCTATAAAACCTGAATGGCACTCGGATGATTTGAAAAAAGGAAAGATAAAAGTAATTATGACTTCCGCTTCTTCGGATGGTCCAGAATTAGCTAAATTCCATACAACCAAAGAGCAACGTAGAATGTTGGCCGAACGTATGAAAGATCCGAATGATGAATTAGAATTAGTGATTGTTCGTGATATGTGGTTAACAGGATTCGATGCGCCAAGTATGCATACCTTGTATATCGATAAACCTATGAAGGGGCATAACCTTATGCAGGCGATTGCTCGTGTCAATCGTGTGTATAAAGATAAGCCAGGAGGTTTAATCGTCGATTATTTAGGCATTGCTTCCGATTTGAAAAAAGCGTTAGCTTTCTATTCAGACGCAGGAGGGAAAGGTGATCCAGCAGTGGCACAAGAACAGGCAGTAACTTTGATGTTAGAAAAAATTGAAGTGATTTCGGCCATGTATCATGGTTTCCCTTATGAAGATTATTTTGATGCCGATACATCGAAAAAATTGTCGATGATATTAGCTGCAGAAGATCATATTTTAGGATTAGAGGATGGCAAGAAAAGATACATAGATGAAGTGACCGCTTTATCAAAAGCATTTGCCATTGCTATACCACATGATCAAGCCATGGATGCCAAAGATGAGATTTCTTTTTTCCAAGCCGTGAAAGCGAGATTGGCTAAGTTTGATAGTACGGGATCAGGCAAAACAGATGAAGAAATTGAAACCACCATTCGTCAAGTAATTGATCAAGCTTTAGTATCCGATCAAGTAATTGATGTCTTCGATGCAGCAGGTATTAAGAAACCTGATATTTCTATCTTGTCTGATGAATTCTTGATGGAATTGAAAGATATGCAACATAAAAATGTGGCGTTGGAAGTCTTGAAAAAACTATTGAATGATGAAATAAAATCCCGATCAAAATCCAATTTAGTACAAAGTAAAAAGTTATTGGAAATGTTGGAGCAGTCAATAAATCGCTACCACAATAAGATTCTAACAGCAGCTGAAGTTATTGATGAGCTGATCAATTTAAGTAAAGATATTGTCGAGTTAGATAGCGAACCAAAAAAGTTGGGCTTAACAGAATATGAATATGCTTTTTATACCGCAGTTTCTAATAATGATAGTGCTAAGGAATTAATTCAACAAGATCGATTAAGAGAATTAGCCGTAGAATTAACGACTACTATTCAGCAAAATGCAAGCATTGATTGGAATATTAAAGAAAGTGTACGAGCAAAATTAAAAGTGGCTGTAAAACGATTATTGCGTAAATATGGATATCCACCAGATATGCAATTACTAGCGACTGAAACTGTATTGAAACAAGCTGAGATGTTGGCTAATGAGTTGACCAAGTAAATTTATTATTATGAAGGATATTGATTTATTAATAAAAAATTTTTTTAAAAAGAAAGAATTTGATTCGGATGAATTAAGTATTTTAAAGCAAAATATTATTGACAAATTAGGCTATAAATATTATAAACCTTATGAGTCAATAATAAACCTTCATTTATTAAAATTTATTGTTAAAGCTAATAAGCCTGAAAAAAATTTACACCCTAAAAAATTAAATACTCTAGAACAGAACATATTTGAACAAGAGCATATTAAAGAAATTTTAAAAAAGCCATGTTCAAGTTATAAGTGCAACTGGCCAAGTAGATTTTAGTTTTTCGATAGGGCTAATATAGCCAAACTTTCTT
>NZ_JBMVQP010000031.1:0-44824 GCF_050522425.1 Myroides sp. C6-3
AAATAAAAAAGTAAGTTTTTTTATCAGGAAAAATAGCTGATATTATTGGTATTCACGAATCTTATGTTGTCAATGCCCATTTGTTTTGGTTACTTGCTGTTCTTTGGTTTTATAGCCAAAAAGGTATTAGCTAAACAAGGGATGGCTATTGTTATAAAGGGCAGTAATGAGGTCCATTTTTGATGTGTTTCTTAGGCAGAAGAAGATAAAGTTAAAATCGTAAAAATAAAAAGATATCTTGGATCGAATAATAATTATGGAAGTGATTTTTAGCATTATCTTTTTTGTTTTTATTACATTTGTATTCGAATAAAAAAATGACCAATAAAACAAGTTGCCTTGTGAAAATGAGGGAACTTGATTTACGATAACTAATTAAGTAATGAAACAAATATATCTGGATAATGCCGCTACAACTTCTGTTCGACCAGAGGTAATTGAAGAGATGGTGAAAGTATTGAGAAATGATTTTGGTAACCCCTCATCTACCTATTCTATCGGTCGGCATGCGAAAGCGTTAATTGAAAGTGCAAGAAAAACAATTGCCAAGCAATTTAATGTCAATTCTTCAGAGATTATCTTTACTTCTTGTGGAACAGAAGGAAATAACTGGATTTTACTTTCTGCTGTACGCGATTTGGGAGTGAAGCGAATCATTACAACTAAATTAGAGCACCATGCAGTTTTAAATACCGTAAAACACTTGGAGCAAACCTATGGAATCGAAGTGGTGTTCTTAAACATCAACCCAAGTAGTGAAATTGATTATGCTCAATTAGAACGTCTTTTGCAAGAAGATACAAAAACACTAGTGAGCTTGATGCATGTGAACAACGAAGTGGGAACGGAACTTGATTTGGAAAAAGTAGCCCATCTATGTGTCGCTCACGATGCGCTTTTTCACTGTGATACCGTACAATCTGTAGGGAAGAAAAGACTAGACTTAAGTGCGTTACCCATTGATTTTATCGTAGCAAGTGCGCATAAATTTCACGGACCTAAGGGAATTGGATTTGCCTTTATCCGCAAGAAAAATGTTTTAAAACCCGTTCTTTACGGAGGTGAACAAGAAAAGGGATTACGTGCAGGAACAGAAGGAGTACACCAAGTTGTGGGGATGGCAAAAGCACTCGAAATGGCGTATGAACTATTGGATGAGGAAAGTGCTTATATCGCAGCTATTAAATCGTACTGTCAACAACGCTTGATTGAAGTATATCCAGCAGTAAAATTCAACGGAAACCAAACTGGTTTTTACAATATCTTAAACGTGCTATTACCCCTAACACAAGAAAAAGCAGCGATGATGTTGTTTCAATTGGATATGAAGGGAATTGCCGTTTCAAGAGGAAGTGCATGCCAATCAGGAAGTCAAAAGCCTTCTCATGTTTTGGCGCAATTCTTAGACGAAGAAGATTTGAAGAAACCGAGCTTGAGATTGTCGTTTAGTCACGAAAATACAAAAGAAGATATCGATAGACTTATTGAACTTCTTCAAGAGATTTAAGAAAAAAAATCTACTAATTCAAATTAGTAGATTTTTTTGTTTTTCAATTATTCAAAAAATAAATAAAAAAGAGGTAAAAAAATGTTAATGTAAAAAGCTTTGTTTTACAATAACATTCGCATTAAATTTGCACAAACAACACACTATTTATGAGTTCAAGTAATAGATACGCGTTACGCGGAGTTTCTGCTGAGAAAGAAGATGTTCACAATGCCATAAAGAACATAGATAAAGGATTGTTTCCTAAAGCATTCTGTAAAATTATTCCCGATCACCTAACTGGAGATGAAGAATATTGTTTGATCATGCATGCTGATGGAGCAGGAACAAAATCGTCATTAGCTTATATGTATTGGAAAGAAACAGGAGATCTTTCTGTTTGGAAAGGGATCGCACAAGATGCCTTAATCATGAATATTGACGATTTATTATGTGTAGGTGCAACAGATAATATCTTGTTGTCTAGCACAATTGGACGCAATAAAAACTTAGTTCCAGGAGAAGTGATCTCTGCTATTATCAATGGAACAGAAGAACTAATAGAAGAATTAAAATCGTTTGGCGTAACAATTCACTCAACAGGTGGAGAGACAGCTGATGTAGGAGATTTAGTTCGCACGATTATCGTTGATTCTACTGTTACAGCGAGAATGAAGCGAAGTGATGTAATTGACAATGCTAATATTCAAGCAGGGGATGTAATTGTCGGATTGGAGTCATTCGGACAGGCAACTTACGAAAAACAGTACAACGGGGGAATGGGGAGTAACGGACTTACGTCTGCAAGACACGATGTTTTCGATCATTCTTTAGCGGCTAAATATCCAGAAAGTTACGATGCATCTGTACCGGAAGAATTAGTGTACTCTGGTCAAGTTAAGTTAACGGATGCCGTAGAAAATTCGCCTATTGATGCAGGAAAGTTAGTATTATCTCCAACGAGAACCTATGCGCCGATTATCAAAGCCATTTTAGATCAATACAAATCAGATCAAGTGCATGGAATGATTCACTGTAGTGGGGGAGCGCAAACAAAAATTTTACACTTCGTAGATCATCTCCATATTATTAAAGACAATTTATTTGACGTACCGCCGTTGTTCCAATTGATTCAAGAACAATCAAAAACAGATTGGAGAGAAATGTATCAAGTTTTCAACTGTGGACACCGTATGGAATTGTACGTAAACCCTGCCATTGCAGAAGATATTATCGCTATTGCAAAATCGTTTAACGTTAGAGCACAAGTGGTAGGTCGCGTAGAAGCTTCAGCGGATAAAAAATTAACAATTCAATCAACATACGGGACATTTACCTACTAGGATGGGACGTTTATTAGCTATTGATTTCGGACAAAAGAGAACAGGTATTGCGGTAACCGATGAATTGCAAATCATAGCATCGGGGTTAACAACAGTCAATACGAGCGAATTGATGTCTTTTTTAAAAGATTATTTTCACAAAGAACAGGTAGAGCAAGTCATTATAGGAGAACCGAAACGGTTAAACAATGAACCTTCGGAAATTACCCCTATTTTAAATGCATTTATCGAGGCATTTAAAAAAGAGTTTCCTACAATGCCGGTAGAGCGTATTGACGAGCGTTTTACCTCTAAAATGGCCTTTCAAACGATGATTGATAGTGGCTTAAAGAAAAAACAAAGACAGAATAAAGCGCTAATCGATGAGATTGCGGCTACCATCATCTTACAAGATTATATGGGACGTAATGCGTTTTAATCGATTCTTTTTTAAAATTTTAGCATTAAAAAACGAATTTTCCTGTAGATAAAAATTAATTTTGCACATAAATAAATATTCGATATAATGTCAAGTATACAAAAATATGAGGTTGACGTTGTTTTGGTAGGAGCTGGAATCATGAGTGCTACTCTTGGTATCTTACTAAAAGAATTGAATCCGAACCTAAAAATTGAGATCTTAGAGCGTTTAGATCGCGCTGCAGCTGAGAGTTCAGACGCAATGAATAATGCGGGTACAGGACACTCTGCATTTTGTGAATTAAACTATACACCAGAAAAAGCGGATGGTAGTGTTGATGCTACAAAAGCAATTAGCATTGTAGAACAATTTGAAGTATCAAGGCAGTTCTGGTCATACTTGGTAAATAAAAATGTTTTAAAAGATCCTAGAAAATTTATTAACTCTGTTCCACATATGAGTTTCGTTTGGGGAAAAG
Source organism: Myroides sp. C6-3 (assembly GCF_050522425.1). Lineage (NCBI taxonomy): Bacteria > Pseudomonadati > Bacteroidota > Flavobacteriia > Flavobacteriales > Flavobacteriaceae > Myroides > Myroides sp. C6-3. The sequence goes on from NZ_JBMVQP010000031.1 coordinate 3,708, forward strand.
ACAACGTAAGTTTCTTGGAGAAACGATACAAGGAGCTTCAAAAATACCCGTTGTTTCACGGGATGAAGTTTTCAAAAGACGTCGACCAAATTAAAACTTGGGCGCCTCTTTTAATGGAGGAAAGAAAACTCGATGACGTATATGCTGCTACGTATATGCCGATCGGAACTGATGTAAACTTCGGTGAGTTAACACGTGAGATCTTTGCTCACTTAACCACAGAGGATGGCGTTAATGTTCACTTTAATCACCAAGTTACGGATATTAAGCGCAAAGGCGATAAATGGAGCATTTCAGCAAAGGACGAAAAAACAGGTGAACAGAAAAAAGTAAAAGCGAAATTCGTTTTCGTTGGTGCTGGTGGTGGAGCAATTTTATTGTTGCAAAAAGCAGATATTCCAGAAAGTAAAGGATACGGTGGTTTCCCTGTTGGTGGAGAATGGCTAGTTTGTAGCAACCCTGCAATTGTGCAAAAACACATGGCTAAAGTCTATGGAAAAGCATCTGTAGGTGCACCCCCGATGTCTGTACCACACTTAGATACTCGTTTTATTGATGGTAAACACTCGTTGTTATTTGGTCCATACGCTGGATTCTCAACGAAATTCCTGAAAAGAGGATCAAATTTAGACTTGTTTAAATCACTTGAATTAAACAATATCGGACCCATGCTTGGCGCGGGTATGAGAAACTTAGATTTGACGAAATACCTAATCGGACAAGTATTGCAATCGGATAAATCAAGATACGAATCGTTAAGAGAGTATTTCCCAGATGCAAAAGAAGAAGATTGGAAAATTGAACATGCAGGACAACGCGTGCAAGTGATTAAACGCGATAAAGACGGTAAAGGTATCTTGCAGTTCGGAACAGAGGTAGTTAACTCCGCAGATGGATCTATTGCCGCTTTATTAGGAGCCTCACCAGGAGCTTCAACAGCAACAGCAATCATGTTGAAGTTATTAGCTAACTGTTTTCCAACGGAGTTTAATTCCCCCGCATGGCAAGCAAAATTTAAGGAAATGATCCCTTCTTACGGATTAAAATTAAATGAACACCCAGAGATGGTTGCTGATATTAGAGAAAACTGTTCGAAAGTTTTAAAGATTTATCCCAATAACTAAAGAACACTGAAATATATAACACCTTTATTCTTAGAGTAAAGGTGTTTTTTTTGAATAGCTGTTTGTTGTTTGTCGTCTTGTTGCGACCAACAACCAACAATAATATAGTATTAGTTTTATTTATCTAATTTGAATTAGTCATAGTTTTTTCTTATATTGATATAACCTAATGGTATAAGAATATCAACTGTAAAGATATGGTTATTAGTATCTTTGGATTAGAAAATAATAAATAAAGCAGATAACTATGGAAAACAAAAAACTAACAACGGCCTCAGGAAGACCTTATGTAGAGCATGAAAATTCAATGACAGCTGGTGAAAGAGGTCCAGTATTATTGCAAGATTACATCTTGCATGAAAAGATGGCTCATTTCAATAGAGAGCGTATTCCAGAACGCGTAGTCCACGCCAAGGGATCTGGGGCATATGGTACTTTTACAGTAACCCACGATATAACGAAGTACACCAAAGCCAAGTTATTTAACGAAGTAGGAAAACAGACCAAGGTATTCTTGCGTTTCTCAACCGTTGGTGGAGAAAAAGGTTCAGCAGATTCTGAGCGTGATCCACGTGGATTTGCTGTTCGTTTTTATACGGAAGATGGAAATTGGGATGTAGTGGGAAATAACACACCTGTATTCTTTATTAAAGATGCGAAAAAATTTAGCGACTTTATTCATACCCAAAAAAGACACCCACAGACGAACTTAAAATCAGCGACTATGATGTGGGATTTCTGGTCCTTAAACCCAGAGAGTTTACACCAAGTTTTGATTTTAATGTCGGATCGCGGAACACCTTTCGGATACCGTCACATGAACGGATACGGAAGTCACACTTTCTCGATGATCAATGCTGAAAACGAACGCGTATACGTGAAGTTTCACTTTAAGACAGCACAGGGAATCAAAAACTTAACTGGACCAGAAGCAGATCAAATGCGCACTACGGATATGGATTATGCACAACGTGATTTATTCGATCACATTGCAAAAGGAGAATTCCCGAAATGGAATTTGAGAATTCAGGTAATGACGGAAGCGGAAAGTAAAGCAGCGAAAGTTAATCCGTTTGACGTAACAAAAGTATGGCCACATAAAGACTATCCGTTGATTGATGTTGGAGTATTAGAGTTGAATGAAAATCCTCAAAATTATTTCCAAGATGTAGAACAAGCGGCTTTTGCACCTACGCATATTGTTGATGGAATTGGGTTTTCACCAGACCGCATGTTACAAGGACGTATTTTATCCTATCCCGATGCGCAACGCTACCGTTTAGGCGCAAACTACGAACAAATCCCTGTAAACCGTTGTCCTTTTGCTACCAATACGTACCAAAGAGACGGCGCTATGCGTATCGACGGAAACGGAGGAAGTGAGCCAAATTACTATCCAAATAGTTTTGATTCAATTGTTGTTGATCAAAGCTACAAAGAACCAGCCTTAGATTTAGGAACAAACGTGGTAGCAGATCACTACGATCGAAACGGAGTAGGAGAAGATGATCACTTTACACAACCAGGTAACTTATACCGCATCATGACGGATGAAGCAAAAACCAATACGGTAAACAATATCGTAGGAGCTATGAGTGGTATCGATGGACCAAAACGCGAAGAAATTATCTTCCGTCAGTTGTGCCACTGGTTTAGAGCCGATGCAGATTTAGGAATGCGCATTGCTAAAGGATTACAAGTAGATGTTAGTCAATTTATGAAATAGTTTATATTTAATTATTAAAAAAAAGGCGAATTAATTTTATTGATTCGCCTTTTTTATTATTTTAGCTTAAGTTTAACATAAATAAATAGAGTTGAAAAAGATACTTATTTTTTGCTTTCTCCTTGTATTCGGCTTGTCTTCTTGTGAACCGCTCTATTTTGATGGCTCAGAACGTTACGTAGTGAAGGGAACATTTTTAGTAGAAGGAGAACCCCTACAAGACGAATTAATCACTATTGATGCGTTTGCAACTAATTCGCTAGTTATTAGCACTACTTATACCGATAAAAATGGAGCCTTCACGGTGAGTTTTCCCAGAGGAAATTATGACTTTTGGTTGGATGTAAAAAATTATAGCACAAAAATAGTAGATGGTAAGCGTACAAGTACTCGTGAATTAATTGACTTAGGTGTAATCGATATTGCAAAAAAGGAAAAATAAGATGATAAAAAAGAATATAAGTAGGTTTATTGCTTTAATCAGTGGAATAACCCTGCTAAGTTTTCCTGTTTATGGGCAGGAAAAAGAGACGCAGGACAAGGTGATTTGGTTTCGCAATACGGGTGTTTTTTTTGGGAATTCCTTTTACTTCGGTGACAATATGATTGCTGATTCTCACCGTTTACACAATATGGGAGCTGAAATTAAACTCGGCATTGCTAAATACAAAAATGTAGGACTGACTTTATTTACTGGTTTCACCACGTTAAAAGTAGACGACACTCGAATGATAGGAGAAGTTAATTCTTCTAAAGAAGTAAAAGGTGGAGCTTCTGTGTTTTATCAAATGGATATAACAGAAAAAAGCACCTTCAAACCTGAGCTTGGTATTTATGATGTATCTTTCACATCTACAGGTGTTGGGATAGATGTTGAATCTATGTCGGGAACAGGTTTTTTAATAGGAACAGATTATCAATATAATCTTACAGCGCGATTTCGAACGGTTGTTGGGTTACATTATCACTGGAATACCTATAACGTAAAAACAGCGTCTCAGTATAAAAATTACTTTGAACGTGCCCAATTCATCCAATTGTCTGTTGGAATTAATTTCTAACGGATGACCCTTTATTACTCTTCTCCATTGATTTTCTTCAGTGCTCGATTCAACGTTCGCGTTGTAATTCCCAAGTAAGAGGCCATATCTTCTTTGGAGATATCCACCTGATTTTTCTCTTGTAAGTGTAATAGTTTTTCTAACGCGTGTTCAACGGTATATAATTGTTGAAAAGAAGCGCGCTCACTCGTGTGATAAACACGTAAAGCTTCTACGGATAATAACACATTATTGAAGGTAATATCCGTTTTAAGTAAGTGATCAAAGATAGACAGCGGAATTACATAGGCTTCTACAAAGGATAAAGCTTCTACCGAACACAAACAAGGCATTTTACCTAAATATTCTATTTCTCCCATGATTTCTCCTCTACTTAAGAATTCTGGAATATACTCCTTCCCATTCTCCTCTGTAATGAAACACTTCGTTATTCCCTCTCGAATAACGATGATCTTCGTGATCTGCTCTCCTTGAGTTAGTAAAATGTCTTTAGGATTATATTGAATCAGTTGAATTTTATCTGCAATAATGTCTTTATGCGCAATGGATTCGATATAAGATAAAAAATCAAGATTTATTCTTAACATATATTTATCATTGGAAGGACAAATGTCCTATTAAAGGTTGAAATTAATGTGGAATTTTGTTTTGTTCAAATGTAAAGAATTAAATCTTAGCGTTGTGTTGCGTTAAGATAGATTTAAACAAATGGAACGCAAAAACAAGATAGCAAAAATACAACCTAAATAAAAACAGAAGAAATGTGTGTAAGTGATAAAAAAATCTTCTGTTTTTTTACGTATAAAATATCGTGTTGCGTTATATGTAAAAACATATAACGATGTGTTGTTTTTCAAATGATAAATTTGAAAATAAAAAAAGTGTGGTTAGATTAAAAAAAAGTCCTTTAAAAGGACTTTTTTTTTGGTCTATTTTTAAAACATACAGAAGATAACCGATCACGCATAACCGGTCTAGGTTCTTTCTTCAAACCGGATCCTTATAGACACGGTGGGGGATACTATTTTTGGCGGGTAACTAATAAAACACAAGAACGATGATTGAGCGTAAAGCGGTTATTCGCCATGATTGGACAAAAGAGGAGATTCAATCTATATATGATTTGCCTTTAATGGAGTTGGTGTATCAAGCAGCTACCATCCACAGACACTATCACAATCCTTTAGAAGTACAGGTAAGTACCTTGTTGTCGATTAAAACAGGGGGCTGTCCTGAAGATTGTTCCTATTGTGGACAAGCAGCTCGGTACCATACCGATATTAAGGTACAGCGTTTATTGCCTTTAGAAACGGTATTGGATCACGCTAAGAAAGCGAAAGCCAATGGGTCTTCTCGTTTTTGTATGGCAGCCGCTTGGAGGGAAGTTCGAGATAACCGCGATTTTGATAAGGTCATCGCTATGGTTGAAGGAGTGAATGCCTTAGATATGGAGGTTTGTTGTACCTTGGGTATGCTGACAGAAGACCAAGCGAAGCGCTTACAGGAAGCTGGGCTATATGCCTATAATCACAACTTAGATACTTCAGAATCTCATTATAAAGATATTATCTCCACAAGAACTTATGATCAGCGGTTAAATACCATTCAAGCTGTGCGCAAAGCGGGTATTACCGTTTGTTCCGGAGGAATCATTGGGTTAGGTGAGACAGATCAAGATAGAGTTTCTATGTTATTAACCCTGTGTACCATGGAAAAACACCCAGAATCAGTGCCAATTAATGCATTAGCACGTGTAAAAGGTACACCACTAGAAGATTTGCCTAAAACAGATAGTTGGGAAATGGTTCGTATGATTGCTACAACCCGTATTCTAATGCCTAAAACAATGGTGCGCTTGAGTGCAGGACGCATGGAAATGAGCGAAGCAGAACAAGGTTGGTGTTTTTTGGCAGGTGCTAATTCAATTTTTGCTGGTGAGGAACAGACGTTGCTGGTTACCCCCAATCCCGCTTTGAGTCAAGATCGTCAATTATTCGAAAATCTTGGACTAAATCCTATGTTTTCAAGCAAAAAAAAGTAGTAGAAAAAAGTATAGTTCCGTAATCGGAAAAAAAAGATCGTATTTGTATGTAATGCGATCTTTTTTTTTTAGAATCTTATTTTGTGATTTTTTAGTAAAAAAATAGTGCATTTGGTTGGCTTCATTTACCGTTATTTTATATCAAGCGGGGGTGTGTAACGAAATGTTTAACGCGATTCTTTTAAAGACTAAAAATGTTTTTAAAGATACATTTTGTTAATATATAGTTAATATTTAGCGCTTTTTTAAATAGTGTTGGGATAATTGTTTGATTTTAAGTCTGCTGTGCTTATGTGGTATTTACATACCTCAAATATCGGTAAAGTATCGTCAATACTGATGATATTTGTCATTTTTACTCGATTAATTATCAAATACTTTTGCCTCAACAAAGTAAGAAACAAAGACGTCTTTTAAAATTTAGTTCATTGTTTTAACTGTTATTTTTTTCGATATTTACCTAATTAGGTTAAAATATGATTTTTATAATAAAAATTAGTAAAAAATTTATTTGTTAAGTATTTTTTAGTAAATTAGATACGATTAATAAAATTAGTTTAAAACAAAAATTAAAAATAACTATTGTTTAACCCCTTAATAGACTATGTTATGAAAAAAGTTTTTAAATGGATGTTGGCTGTCATGGTGTCAGTCAGCCTCGGATCATTAGTGGTGAGTTGTAGTAATGATGAAGGTGGAAATGAAATCCAACAAAAATCGATTAAATCAGTGAAGGCGAATAATCTAGAAAAAGATTGGATTGTGGCTCAGTTTGAATTCACAGCAGATTGTAAAGGAGCAAAAAAATTTGCTTATCAAGTTTCTTCTGTGCATATTTCGCTAAAGGATAAGATCTTTACCGCTGTGGATAAGTATAGTTTGAAAGAAGATCGAGGAACTTGGCTGTTAGAAAATGAAGTAGTTACAGTTTCTAGTGGACTGTTTGGGCAAGATTTTACATTTAAAATTAGAGAGATGAAAGGCAATTCTTTATTTGTAGATGTACTAGGACATGAAGATTTAAAAGGAATCGAATTAGTTACTTTTGATCGTTAAGCGAAAAAAGACAAATGTTGTAACGAATGCTTTTGTAAGTTTGTATCAAAAAATACAAAATACATGGAAAGAAAATTTTTTATTGTAAGAAATGATCAGAAGTATGGTCCTTATACAAAGGAAGAACTTACTGGATTTGGAATTACGGCCTATACCTTAGTTTGGTATGAAGGATTACCTGATTGGACTGAAGTACGCAATGTAGAAGAATTACGGGACTTATTTCCGAACGAAATAGCAACTTTACAAGGTGGATCGGTAGCGGCAAGGGTAGAAGAGCGAATAGGAAATGTGGTGTATCACGCGGATCAAATCCATGTTACACTTTATACACCTCAAGGAGAAATCTATTATCGCTATGCTGATTTTGGTGATCGATTTGTAGGGTTGATATTGGATCGTTTAATTTGTTTAGTTTTAAGTTTTTTACCTATTGTAGGGCCTTGGTTGTACTATGCAATTTTGCATTCGAGTGCGGATCAAGCAACTGCAGGACAACGTGTAATGAACATAAAATGTCTAAGCGATGAAGGGAATAAAATTGACTTTGGACAAGCAACAGGCCGTTTTTTTATGTCTATTATTTCAAGTTTAATGTTCTGTATTGGTTATTTCCTCTATTTTGGAAACAGTAAAAAACAAACCTTACACGATAGCGTGGCTAAAACGATTGTCGTTAAAGAAATTGGTCGTAAAGTGTACAATTTTTAGCGGTAGAAAAAGTGAAAAAAATAAAGAGCTAGCTGGTAAAGCTAGCTTTTTTTTGCTTTTTTAAGCGAAATTATTTCCTTTGAGGAGGAATTCAAGATACAGTTGTACATTTGTACGATTCAACACATAATTATTCCTGTTGGGTAAGTAATCTCAACAGTTCGGATCAAATCTTTTTACTTTTGATAAAATAATGGAAAGAAACTTGAGAAAAAACAATACAGATCAATCGCTGTTTACGAAGCATTATCGGCTTGTAGTCATTCCAGCGGTTTTTATCTTATATCTGTTTTCACATTTTTTGCTCAATCCGTATGATCCTGAATGGTATTCAACCATTGACGAAACGGAACTATGGCAATCGGGAATCATGGTATTGGTGTATTGTACCCTTATTAGTGAAGTTAGCTTGAGATTGAGCCATGTGTTAAACGCTATATTGCCGTGGACAAAGTATGCGGCTTGGCGCGTCATTGTTCAACTGTTATTGCTGATCTTGTGTATCTTTTCTATCTATTGTTTAGTCAACATTATCTACTTGGTTTGGATCCCCTATGAACCTGGTGATATACTCGATTTAGAAGCTAAAATCGATATTTGGCAATCGCTGTTGATTAGCATTAATACTGGAATTTTTATCAGTGTGATTCACACGGGTTATTTTTTAATTAAAAACTGGAAAAATTCGATGATGGATGCAGCTGAATTAAAACTTAAAGCCGAACAGTTTGAGCGCATTGCAAGTCAAGCGGAATTAGAAACGCTGAAAATGCAACTAGATCCTCATTTTTTATTTAATAACTTTAGTACGTTATCGGAATTAGTGATTGAGGATCAGCAAGTAGCAGTGAAGTTTATTGATAATTTAGCTTTAGTTTATCGCTATATGCTTTCTAATGTTCGAAAAAATACAATTAGTTTAAAAGAAGAAATTAGCTTTGTAGAGTCTTATTTCTACTTGATAAAGGAGCGTATGGGACGCAAAGTTGATATGGTTATTGACATTGAGGAATCTGTTCAAAATACGCATGCCGTAGCGCCCATTGCTTTACAGCTATTGGTTGAGAATGCGGTGAAACACAATACAGCCTCTAAAGAGCATCCGTTGATGATCCACATAGAAGTAGTTGATCAATACGTTGTTGTGCGTAACAACCTGCAAAAATTAATGGTTGAATTGCCTTCAGCTAAAGTTGGTCTAGCCAATATCATCGATCGCTACCGCTTGTTGAGTAAATTAGATGTTCAAATCACAAGTAATGAAACGGCATTTCTTGTGAAATTGCCGCTGTTAACGGTTAGAGAAAAAAGTTTTACAAATTAAAAAAAGGAGTGGTATGAAGGTTTTGATTGTTGAAGATGAAGAGAGAAACGCAAATAAATTGATGCGTCTTTTGCATCAAATAGAACCCAATATGCAGGTTCTCGCAGTAATGGAAAGTATTCAAGCCAGTGTTAATTGGTTGCGCGACAATGCAGCACCTGATCTAATATTTATGGATATTCGCCTCGAAGACGGTTTGTGTTTTGAAATCTTTGAGCAAATTCAAATCAATGCTCCGGTCGTATTTACCACTTCTTATGATGAGTATGCCTTGAAAGCATTCAAAGTTAATAGCATTGATTACATCATGAAACCCGTGCAAGAGGAAGATCTCCTTCACGCATTAACCAAATACAAAAACCTCAGTGCAACAGGACTCAATGATTCGATTCAACACATTTTGGGAAGTCTAAACAAAAGAGAAGTCGTCTATCGATCTCGTTTTCTTATACCTTATAAAGATGGATTTAGAGCGGTGAAAGTAGAGGAAATTGACTTCATTTATTCCGAATTGAAAATTACACATCTCGTGCTCAAAGACAGAAGTGAAATGATCGTTAGTCAAACAATGGAAGAAGTGGAGGAAGAGTTAAACCCCTCTTTTTTCTTTCGTGCTAACAGGCAGCATATCGTAGAGATTGACAGCATTCACAATATTCAAAATTACTACAATGGAAAATTAAAGGTCACGTTGATTCGAGACCCTCAACGCGAAATAATCATCAGTCGAGATAAGGCACCCTTATTCAAAAATTGGTTGAACTCTTAAAGCTACTTCGTTAGCTTTTTTCGTTTTACTCAAACAGATTAGTATTTATTTTTTACGCTTCAGTCTTCATTTTTTACGCTTCAAAACAATAAAAAAACAAGGAAAATTCCTTTTTTTCATTTTTGTTGCGTAATACGAAATTTTATGAATAGAATTTATCGAAACCTTAGGGTATTCGCTTATGTAGGGATTACTACGCTTGTGTTAGTAACTACAGTGGGGTGTAAACAAACCGCCAGTGATGCAACGCAAATGGCTGGAGAAATAGAAGTAAGAACAGAACGTGTGGAACGCGGTGATGCTGAAGTGATGCATCAGTATACGGCTGCTTTACAAGGAAAGGTTAATGTTGAGGTAAGAGCACAAGCCACAGGTTATATGGAGCAAATCTTAGTCAAAGAGGGAAGCTATGTCAAGAAAGGACAAGCTTTGTTTTTAATTGATCGTCAACCGTATCAAATTAAGTTGCAAAATGCTGAAGCTACCTTGAAGGCAGCTCAAGCGGCTTTAGTAGATGCTCAATTGGAACAAGAAAAAGTAAAATCGCTAGTTGAAAATAAGTTTGTATCACCTATTCAATTGCAAACGGCTACTGCAGCACTAGATAGCGCTAAAGCCATAGTGGCTCAAGCAAAAGCAGCTGTGGCAGAAGCACAGTTGAATCTGAGCTATTGTACCGTTACGGCACCAGTAGATGGATTCCTAGGGAGAATTCCCAAACTCGTCGGTAATTTAGTTACGGCAGGAGAAGCTGAACCGTTGACGACGATGTCTGATATTACACAAATTTATGCTTACTTCTCCGTAACGGAAGCAGATTATTTTGATCTAGTTAAGGGCAGTAATGGGGAAACAAATGTTCTTCCGATGGATATTCAATTGCAATTGAGCAATGGAGATCTGTATCCAATCAAAGGAAAAGTAGATATGATTAATGGTGAATTTGACAAGGCAACGAATGCACTGAGTGTCCGTGCTGTTTTTGATAATCCGGATAAACTATTGCGCAACGGGGGAACGGGAATTGTCAGCTTGATCGCCAAGAAAAAAGACGTCGTACAAATTCCTATTGCGGCAACACTAGACTTACAAGATAAAGTCTTTGCGTATGTTTTAGGAAAAGACAATCAAGTAGAACAACGTCAGTTGAAAGTAGTTGGTAAAAACCTGCAGACCTATTTTGTTCAAGGTGGGGTTGATAGTGGAGATATCATCATTACAACAGGATTGGATAAAATTGGCGATGGCGATGTGGTGAAACCTTTAGAAACAAGTGCGAATCAGCAACTAAGTGCGTTGAAAAAGGAGGAGGAAACAACGCGTGAATCGTCGGTTCTTTAACGACTACTACCGCCTCAAAAAAACAAACAACAAGCATTCAATTTAACTCAGTAAATTCATGTTAAAAAAAATAATTCACAGGCCTGTATTGGCTACCGTGATCTCTGTTATTTTGGTCATCTTAGGTCTTGTTGGACTTAAAGAATTGCCCATCCAACAGTTTCCTGATATTGCACCACCGAGTGTTGCAGTTCACGCTTCTTATCCTGGAGGAAATGCGGAAACTGTATTAAAATCAGTTGTTACTCCCCTTGAAGAAGTGATCAATGGAGTGGAGCGAATGACGCATATCGAATCTACAGCAAGTAACGATGGTACAGCCCTTATTACGGTGTTTTTTGAATTGGGAACAGATCCGGATCAAGCCGCTGTTAACGTTCAAAATAGAGTAGCGCAAGTACAGGGTATTTTACCGGAAGAAGTAATTCGCGCGGGAATTAATACCCAAAAAGAACAACGAGGAATGATCATGGTTATCGATTTAATCAGTGATGATGCAGCTTTATATGATGAGACGTTTGTTCAAAACTATGCGAGAATTAATCTCGTTCGCGCATTAAAGCGAATCAAGGGGGTTGGAAACGTACAGCTCTTTGGAGAGAAAGACTATGCCATGCGTGTATGGTTGGATCCACATAAATTAGCGAATCGCGGATTAACACCTTCAGATGTTGAACGCGCCATTCAAAGTCAGAGTTTAGAAGTTGCAGCTGGTAACTTAGGACAAAATGCTGGCGGTGCAGTGCAATATACATTGACATACCCAGGAAAATACAATACCCCAGAACAGTTTGAGCAAATTGTTGTACAAGCGGATAACAACGGAAATGTCCTTTATTTAAAAGATATTGCTCGCATTGAATTTGGTGCAGTTGCCTATGATGAGGAAAATAAAGTAAATGGAAAAGAAGCTGTTTCTATGGCTGTTTTTCAAACGAATGGTTCTAATGCCAACGAAATTCAAACGCAAATTTACAGCGTATTAGAAGAACTAAAACCGCAGTTGCCTAAGGGCTTGAACTACAATGTAACCTTTGCTAGTAAAACGCAGCTAGATGAGTCGATCAATCAAGTAAAAACAACGTTAATTGAAGCCTTTCTACTAGTGTTCTTGATTGTGTATGTATTCTTACAAGACTTTAGATCAACGCTAATCCCTGCTATTGCAGTTCCTGTTTCTCTGATTGGTACTTTCTTCTTTTTGAATATGCTGGGATTCTCCATTAATATGTTGACGCTCTTTGCCTTGGTTCTCGCCATTGGAATTGTCGTTGACGATGCCATTGTTGTCGTTGAGGCTGTCCACGCGACGATGATGATTGATGGACTCAATGCGAAAGAGGCAACGACTAAAGCAATGAGTGAAATTACAGGGGCGATTATCTCGATTACCTTGGTGATGTCTGCTGTATTTTTACCCGTTGGATTTATGACTGGACCTGTAGGGGTATTCTATCAACAGTTCGCCTTTACCTTGGCAATTGCGATTTTGATTTCTGCCGTAAATGCCCTGACTTTAAGTCCAGCATTATGTGCATTACTACTGAAAAATCACTATACAGAGGAACATGGAGAAACAAGTAAAAAAGGGTTTTTAAAGCGTTTCTTCTCAAGTTTTAACAGTGGTTTTAATGCTTTGACAGATCGCTACGTGGGGGGAATTAAATTCTTACTGAAGCGAAAAGTACTAGGTGCATCTCTTATTTTGGGCTCTATTGTAGGAATGGTTGTCTTAATGAATGCAACACCTAAAGGGTTTATTCCAAACGAAGATCAAGGTTTCGCAATGTTTGCTTTGTCTTTACCTCCAGGGTCATCGATTGACCGTACAACGAAGGTATTGAAGGAAGGAGATGAAATCATGCGCAACCATCCCGCTATTAAATCTGTAACGACGATTTCTGGGTTTAATATTTTAGGAAATGCTGCCAGTCCTGCATATGGAATGGGATTTATCGCCTTTAAAGATCGTGTAGAACGAGGAGAAGTGTCGGACATTAATGAAATATTAGCGGAAATTAACGGTCAATTATCTACCATTAAAGAAGGAGATTTCTTCGTGTTTGCCAATCCTACAGTACCTGGTTTTGGAGATTTTGACGGATTAGAATTAGTTGTTCAAGATCGAAAAGGTGGGACAATCAATGAATTTGCAGAGGTAGTAACGCAATTTAATACGGATTTAAGCTCATCCGATGAAGTAGTACAAGCGTTTACCATGTTTAAGTCGGATTTCCCTATGTACAAGATTATCGTTGATCCTGTAAAAGCTAAAATGCACGGTGTGGAGGTGAGTGAAATGATGGCTGCTGTTCAATTGTTTTACGGAAGTGCGCAGGTCAATGATTTCAATCGATTTGGAAAGCAGTTTAAAGTATTCGTACAAGGTGATGCGCCGTTTAGAGCGAATGAAGATTCTTTTAAAACGCTTTATGTGCATACAAATACAGGTGAAATGATACCGATTAGCTCAATGGCTAAATTGGAAAAAGTATACGGACCACAAGCAATCAGTCGACACAACCTCTTTAATTCCATTACGGTGAATGGGATTATTAGTCCAGGGGTAAGTACAGGAGATGCTATGGCCAAAGTAGAACAGATAGCAGCAGAAAAATTGCCAACAGGATATGGTATCGAGTGGTTGGGGTTAAGCAAAGAGGAAAAGCAATCAGGGAATCAGATGATCTTCATTTTCGGATTGTCTATTCTATTTGTTTACTTCATTTTGGCAGCACAGTACGAGAGCTATATTTTGCCTTTAGTGGTGTTATTCTCGCTTCCCGTTGGTATTATAGGGGTGTTTGTGGCTATTGGTTCCGTGGGCATTGCCAATAATATATACGTACAGGTTGGGCTTATCATGCTCGTCGGTTTGTTGGCTAAAAATGCTATTTTGATTGTAGAGTTTGCCGTACAACGACGAAATGCGGGCTTGTCTATTGTCGAAGCTGCCCTAGAAGCTTCTCGCTTGCGCTTGCGTCCTATTTTGATGACTTCTTTTGCTTTTGTGGCAGGTTTAGTGCCTTTGATGTTTGTTCAGGGATCTTCTGCACAAGGAAACCACTCGATTAGTATTGGTACAGCAGGTGGAATGCTCTTTGGTGTGGTATTAGGCGTTTTTGTGATTCCCATTTTGTATGTATTCTTTCAATACCTCCAAGAGAAAATATCGGGAACACCTGCTGCTGCTGCTGCTGAGGCAACTAAAGCTATTTAAAAATTAAGTAAAAATGAAAAAATACCTATATATAGTACCTGTTGCTCTTGCTTTTACGTCTTGTAAGGTCGGAAAAGATTACGAGCGACCTTCTTTGGAAACTCCAGCTCAATTCTATACTGGAACACAAGGAGATTCTACCGAAAATAAGCTGGCTGAATTGTCGTGGCAAGGTTTTTTTGCCCAGGAAGAGTTAGCTTCTTATATCCAAGTGGCTTTAGAACAAAATGCAGATTTGCAACTAGCCATTAAAAATATCGATCAAGCAAATTTGCTGTTTAAACAGTCTAAAATGGCCTTGCTTCCCGATTTGACAATGCAAGTTGCAGGAACACATAGCGAATTATCTGAAAACAGTGAAGCAGTGCGTAGTGGTGCTTCTCGTACAAATAAATCGTACACCGCTCATTTGGATTTGTCTTGGGAATTGGATGTTTGGGGAAAAATAAGAAGGGAAAAAGAAGCCGCTTTAGCTTCGTACCTACAAACGCAAGAGGTAAAACGCGCAGTTCAAAATCGCTTAGTAGCGGAGGTCGCTACAGCCTATATCAATTTATTGATGCTGGATGAGCAACTGAGAATTGCAGAAGAAGGGTTGACTTTACGCGAGAATACGTATGCGGTAACTCAAAAAATGTACGAGGTAGGGAATGAATCAATAGTTGCTGTTCAACAAGCAGAAGCACAGTGGCTTGAGGCACAAGAATTGCTACCTCAGATCGAACAAGAAATCGCCCTACAGGAAAGTGCATTAGGTATGTTGTTGAATCATTTTCCACAGCAAATTAAACGCAGCGCAACGTTGAATTCGGTTCAGTTTTCCACCGCGTTGAATACAGGGGTACCTGCATCATTTTTAAGTCAACGTCCCGATATTCAAATTGCGGAATTAGAATTGAAAAAAGCCAATGCCAAAGTAGGAGCTGCACAAGGTGAAATGTATCCTAGTTTGACCATTTCTGCTCAAGGTGGATTAAATGCGATAGAAACCTCACAGTGGTTCAATACGCCTGCGTCCTTATTTGGAACCGTGGTCGGAGGTTTAGTTCAACCGATTTTTCAAAAGAAAAGGCTGAGAACAGCCTACGAAGTTGCGGTAATCGAACGTGAAAAAGCAGCTATTGGCTTTAGAAATGCCGTGATAGTTGGCTATGCAGATGTGCATGATGCCTTAGTGAAGATGGATAAGATGCAAGAAAGAGAACAAGTTGTACAGCAAAGGGTAACCCTGTTAAACACGTCTTTAGAAAGCATTCAAATCATGTTTGGATTAGATAAGGCCTCGTATTTGGAGGTGATTAATGCGCAAGCATTAGCCCTGCAAAGTAATTTGAATTACGCGACGTTAAAACGCGATTACTTAGCCTCAAAAATTGATTTATACCGCGCACTGGGCGGTCATTAAAGATCATGTTATCGTTGTTAAAAAAGCTGATTCCTTTTTGTTTAAAGGAGTCAGCTTTTGTTTTAGGTAGTTGTTAGATTGTCTTAGAATAAAAAATACAACTCCCTTGAAAAGAGCGTTAAAAAAGGAGGATAGTTGTTATATTTGTATCTCTTATAGATGCATGATATGAAGAATAGAAAAGTTAGAGCACAACAAATACTAATGACTGTTGGCTGTATTGGTTTCTTGGTTTGGGTAGGCATTCGCGGAATGAATGAACGCCAAGGAAATGATAAAAGTACGGATACAACAACGGCAAAAACGTTGTCTCTTGTTTCTGAAGATGTACGTGTGGAACCAACAACGGAGGAGATTGTCGTGGTCAATCAAAGCTATTCCACTCAAATAAGTGCAGCTCCTTATTTTTCCATTTTGGCTGATCAAGGTGGTGAACTTGTTCAAGTAACAGTGGATATCAATAGTCGCGTTGAAGTAGGGCAAGCGATTGCTTTACTTCGGGTAGCTGTAGCACAAGGAGATACCTTAGGACTAGGCAAGGCTACTAAAAAGGTCAAAGATGCCAAAGAACACGTCAAAGACCAATTAGAGCTCTTGTTGTCCATTGATCGAGATGAAGAAGGTAATGAAGCAAAGGAAAATTACGAGAAACAATATGCTTTGTACAATGAGGCCAAAAAAGTATTATCAAATTACGAAGAACAAGTCAATAAAATCTCTTCCAGCCAACTGAAATACGTTGAACAGCCAATAAAAGCTAGGCAAGCGGGAACAGTGAAACAGGTATTGGTTGGAGCAGGGAGTGCCATTAGCTTAAACCAACCCTTGCTGAAAATGCAAGCAGGACAAAGTCAAACCGTACAAATTGAAGTAACTAGCGACAACTATTTACTCTTGCGCAACTATGCAAAACAGCTAAAGGCAACCTTAGTTTTCAATGATGAATCAACCTATGACTTACCAAGTTCGGTATTGGCTACCCTAACTCAAAAATCAATTAACGAAGAAGGTCACATTGTGATGACTTTAAATGCAGCTTCTATTCCCAACAAAAAAGACATCCAAATCTTAACCTTGCGTATTCCCAATGTGCCAACGCGTGTATTTGATGAAAAGGCTATTTTTATGCGCGACAATACAGCCTATGTTTGGACGGTAAACGAAGAGGATCTTGCAACGGCTGTTCCTGTTATGATTGTAAAAAACGAAAAAGGGAAAGTTTATGTGCAACAGGGTAATACTTCGTTGAATCGCGTATTACTTGGTGATTTTACACAAGTGAAAGAGGGAGAAAAGTTTACAGCTGAGCAGTAGAAGAACTTTTATTTCAATCAAAAAATTCAAACTATCAAGCAAGTCAATGAATACGCGGCCGCATTGCATGTTCACCCGCACTATCTCAATGATGTAGTGAAAGAAATAACAGCGCATCCAGCAAGTTATTTCATTCACAAGCAATTGATCGATGAGATTAAGTCTCGGTTGATTCAAACCAGTGATACCGTGGCAATGATTGCAGGTGACCTCAATTTTTCAGAAGAGTCTTATTTAGGTCGATTTTTTAAGAAACAAGTAGGGATAACACCTATTCAGTATAGGAAAAAACACAAACAAAACAGGTTTAATCTAGTAGATTAAACCTGTTTTGTTTGTGTTTTAAATTGAAACGCTTAGAGATTCGTGAAAAGTTGATGTCCTTTTAGCTGTAGTACTTCCTAGCTTGCTCTGTGAAGACGGCAATATAACAAACGAGGAGGAAAAAAGCAGCCAATACCTCTAAATCAGCTCCTACAGCAATGATCCAATCAAATTGTGAAGCGTTGTACTATTCTTGTAAAGCAGAAGATGGTGCGGCTTCCGATTCTTTTCGCTTGTATTTTAATCGGATGAGTTTTCGTTCTATATCGAGCATTTCCTCATTAACTTCTTTGATACCAAAATAGATGCTAAAAGGCATCAAAACAAGAAGGAGAATAGCTGTTACTGTGACGGCTTCCCAATACCCCATATATCCCATCATTGTATTATTTCTTAGGGGGATGTAAGGACCAATAAAGATGAAAAGAATACAAAAGGGAATTCTACCTAGAAATTTCCATTTCTTTCTTGGTAGTTTAGCTAATTGTTCCCGAAGTTGTTGCTCTTCTCGGTCAAATTTTAAAAGTGTACTCATCCTGTATAAAACCTATGTTAATAAAAGAAGTAAAAAAAACTAGGATAAGAAAAATCCCGGTGGAAAGTTAAAATTAAAACACAATGTATCCAAAGGATTATACAAAAGAAACTTCTTATTAGTAGGGTATTAGGTGTTAGTTGAGATACTATTGTAAAAAAAAGCAGGAGGATACGCTTTCGTAAAAGTTAATTATCTTAGCAGTTAAATCAAAGAAATGAAACACTATATTATTTGGATTGTTCTACTGTGTTGTACAACAGGAGTAGCACAAGAAAGTTATACAGAATGGGTTATTCAAGCAGAGAATTTAGCAGAAAAAGAAGAGGAGTCAAGTAGAAAAGAGGCTTTGTCTCTATATAAAAAAGCCTTTACACAATTTACCGACAGTATTGAAGTCAGTGATTTATACGAAGGTGCTATTTTAGCTTCATCGCTTAAAGAAAAAGACCTAGCTTTTACCTATTTAAATCAGCTCTTAGGGGATAAGAAGGACGGAAATGGGTTTCCCGGTTGGATGAATATCACACATGAAGATGCTGTGGAAGAATGTGAAAATCTAATAGATGACCCGCGTTGGCAGGTTGTTTTGAAGGAAGCATCAAAACAAAAAAAACAATTTGAATTCGCTTTAAAAAGTGAAGAAGAGGTTTTTTTTCAAACGAAGTTACAGGTACTGTATACACCTGAGAATGGAAAAGAGGTATATGAACAACTTAAGAATGAACTTGTGTTTCTACCCAAAGCGCAACGCGATTATTCTTTGAGTTTTCAACTAAACGACTCAACTAAGACGTCCTATTTCATTCACTTACCCAAAAATTACAATCCCACAAAATCATATCCCTTGTTGTTCTTTTTACACGGAGCGGTTCGATACAGCCCCTTACTCGACTTTCAAACAGCAGAGATGAATCTGGGAGGTTGGAATCGTTACTATACCAAATATGCCGATCAACACGGTGTAATACTCGTTTTTCCTAGCGCAAATAAACAGTACAATTGGATGACTTCAGATGAAGGGTTTTTTATGATTCCCGCTATATTGAAGGATATCAAAAGTGCAATCAACGTTGATGATGACAAGGTGTTTTTAGCAGGGCACTCCAATGGTGCAACGGGAGTTTTTTCCTATTTGATGAAGAATGCAACGCCTTTTGCAGGCTTTTACGGATTTAATACCTACCCTAAAGTTTTTACAGGAGGTACCTTCGTAGAAAATGCTAAGAATAGAAATTTTATCAATTTCTCGACAGATCAAGATTACTATTATCCACCCAATGCCAATGATGATTTTACAGCCCTGATGAACCAAACAAAAGCCGATTATAAAGAGGTGCGCTATGCAGGATTTCCGCATTGGTTTCCTGAGTTTGACGAATCGGAAGCCGCTTATCAAATTCTATTTGCCGATTTAATGCAGCGAAAAAGAGAAACATTCCCATCTTCCTTGATGTGGGAGTTTGACGATGAGGCGAATGGCAGTGTAGATTGGTTGCAAAATATCAAATTAGATACGATACAACCCAAAGCGGATTGGCATCAACCGTTGAATTTTAAAATTACAAAATGGTTGGAATACGAAAGTGATGATGAAGACGATGACAGAATGAAAGAAGTTGTTGTCGATAAAGATGCCTTTGATTTTCCACGTGCTTCTGGTAAAATTGTCGCGGAATATAAAGACAATGTATATCGCATCCAAACTTCTCGTATTAAGTCTTTTGCCCTAGCTATTTCTCCAGAGATGATCGATATAAAGAAAAAGGTGAAGGTCTATGTCAACGACCAATTGTACTACAACAGTAAAGTCACGTATGATGGCGTCTTTACCCTTAAAAACTTTGTGCAAAACAAGGATCGAAAAAGATTGTGGATTAATTTAATTCCAATTGAACTAAAATAGGAAGGAGGCCACGGCCTCCTTTTTTTATGCTTTGTTTTTTACGACTATCGTTGGTTGATGGTGAACAGGAAAGGCAACGGAATTTGCAATAAAGCAAAATTCATTCGCCTTTTTGTGTTAAGCTAAGGCTTGTGCCATCATGTCTTGACTTTGAACCGTTCCTATACCTTGATTAACCTTCCAATCAATTGTAGTGCGGTAGTGATGTTCTTTCAGGTGCGTACCTGTTTAGTGTTGCTTAACGTGGGCTTGCTTTTATCAAGAAAAAAGTCAGGATAAATATAGGAAAATGTTCGATGTAAGCCGTGATGAAAAAAAATAAGTCAAAGGAGTTGACACGAGATAGGTTCGAATATTTTATATTTGATGTATTATTTATATAAAATTATGAAAAAAGTCTACCGATATTTTCCACATATTTTAGCGTTTTTTGGTTTTATGTTAATTGCCTTGCTGTATTTTTCTCCTGTGATGGAAGTCAAAACGATCTATCAATCAGATATTGCACAATACATAGGCATGTCGAGTACGCAGAAAGATTATAGTTTAGAAGAAGGCGTGGAGTTGTATTGGACAGACAATTCTTTTTTGGGCATGCCGACCTATCAACTGGGAGCGGATTATCCCTATAACTACATAAAAGAATTAGATCGTACGATTCGATTTTTACCTCGACCAGCAGATTATTTAGTTTTGTATTTGCTATCCTTTTATGTCTTATTGCTCACGTTGAGGGTCAAACCGCTAAAAGCTTTTTTTGGGGCCTTAGCTTTTGGGTTTTCAACGTATTTGATTATTATTTTTGGTGCAGGACACAATGCCAAAGCACACGCTATTGCGTATATGCCTTTAGTTCTGTCCGGAATTATACTTGTTTTTCAAAAGCACTATTTCTTAGGCGGTGTGCTCACCACCTTAGCTGTTGCGCTAGAAATACAAGCCAATCACTTTCAAATGACCTATTATTTGTTGTTTGTCCTTTTCTTTTTAGGGGTGTATTACACAATTCAAATCGCAAAAGAACAAGATTATAAGCATTTGTTTCGCTCAATAGGAATACTTGTTGTCGCTGCGGTCTTAGCTTTAGGAGCTAATGCGACGAGTCTGTTGGCTACTGCTGAGTTTTCTCAGTTTACCATTCGCCATAAAAGTGAATTAACTTTTAATCCAGATGGTTCGACCAACGACACACAATCAGCCATGAACTATGACTATATTACGGAATATAGCTATGGTATTGGCGAAAGCTTAAATCTTATTTTTCCTCGATTATTCGGAGGCGGGATGGCTGAAGATGTGGGAGAAAATTCAGTCTTATATCAATATGCGATTAATCAAGGGGCTCTGCCAAGTGATGCAAGAGATTTTGTATCCAAAGTACCTTTGTATTGGGGAGATCAACCTATTGTAGAAGCCCCTGCGTATATCGGAGCTATCGTTTTTTTTCTCGCTGTTTTGTGCTTACTTGCAGATAAGCGAAAGATCAAATACGTTTTTATCGCTAGTATTGTAGTAACGCTCTTCTTGTCCTGGGGGAAAAACTTCCCTTGGTTGACGAATTTCTTTATTGACTATGTGCCTTTATACGATAAATTTAGAGCGGTTTCTTCCATTCAAGTTATTGTGGAGCTGTGTATGCCTATTCTCGCTATTATGGGCTTGCAAACCTATTTTCAGTTAGATGAAAAAGAGCAAAAGAGGTATTTACTTCAAAGTGGGGGGATTTTCTTTGCTTTAGTCGTTGTTCTTTGGTTGGGAAAACAAGGATTTAGCTTTACCTCTTATCGCGACCAAATGTATATGCAAACAGAACAAGGACGTGTCTTTTTAATGCAATTAGTTAAAGAAAGACAACGCGTGTATACTGCCGATTTATGGCGTTCTTCTCTTTATGTGGGCGCTGTTATCGTTGCACTGTTTTTGACGGCTAAAAAGTATATACCTGCTGTGGTAGCTACGGTTATAGTAGGGAGCTTCATGGTGGCCGATTTAGTGCTTATAGACCGAAACTACGTGAATGACGATAACTTCGTTAGTTCTTACGAGATGAGTGTTCCCTTTCAAATGAGTCAAGCAGATGAATATATCCTACAAGACAAAGGACACTATCGCGTATATAATCCGCAAGGACGCCTACAGGCGAGAACCAATTTCTTCCACAAATCGGTAGGGGGCTATAGTGCGGTTCGACCTCAAAAGGCAGATCAGGTATTCCTTTATCAGGTAGAACCTCAATTGCATACCCTGCTGAATCACATCGATTTAGAGACTTTGACGTTAGAAAAAAGTCTCCCCGTATTGGATATGCTCAATGTCAAATACCTTATTTTAGAAACAGAAGACAGAGAGGAAGTACCTATTGTCAACCCTAGAGCCAATGGTTCTGCATGGTTTGTTCAAGCGGTGAAAGTGGTTGAAACCGCTGACGAAGAAATGAAAGCGTTGACTACGTTAGATGTAAAAAGAGAAGCCGTGGTCAATGGAAGCAAGTTTGCTGAACTAGCAAAACAAACCGATTATGTCGTTGATTCAACAGCGACAATTAAGCTGATTGGCAATCGTCCGGATCACTTGCAATATGAAGTAAACAATCAACAGCAGGGGTTTGCTGTTTTCTCAGAGGTGTATTATTCAAAGGGATGGAATGCTTATTTGGATCATCAACTTGTGCCGCATTATGAAGTGAATTATTTATTGCGCGGACTGCCTATCCCAGCAGGACAACATAAGTTGGAATTTAAATTTGAACCAGAGGTCATTCAAAGGGGAACGACGATCACGTTACTTACTTTGGCAGTAGGATTATTACTTTTTGGTTTGGCTATTTTATATCAATACAAGAAGAGCAAAAAATAGAACGACAAAGGTAACTCCTGTATAAAAGAGTTGCCTTTTTTTATTCTGGTTTATTTACCACTGGGGTTGACTGATGTGGAAGCGCAAAACTCCTTTGTTTTATCCAAATACCCCATTGATGTAATTCTTCGTCATTTCGTGTTTTGGATTTTCGAAGATATCTTGTGTCAATCCACTTTCTTTTACTTCTCCTAAATACATAAAATAAGTATGATCCGCGATGCGTTGCGCTTGTTGCATATTATGCGTAACAATGGCAATCGTGTATTTTTCTTTGAGATGGAGAATTAACTCCTCAATTTTAATTGTACTCACAGGATCCAAAGCCGAACAAGGTTCGTCCATTAAGATGACTTCTGGACGTAAGGCCACCGCTCTTGCAATACAAAGGCGTTGCTGTTGACCTCCTGATAAACGATGCGCAGGCATTTTTAAATCGTCTTTTACCTCATCCCATAAAAAGGCTTCCGTTAAGGCTTTTTCGATCACGCTCTTATCGTGTGGAAGGTTGTTGATTTTTAAGCCATACGCAATATTGTCATAGATGCTCTTAGGAAAGGGATTTGCCTTTTGAAACACCATTCCAATGCGCTTTCTAATTTCCGTTACAGGTATGTTTTTAGCGTAGATATCTTGATCTTCTAATTGGATTGTACCTTGAATCTTAGCATAGGGAACCAAGTCGTGCATGCGGTTAAAGCTGCGCAACAACGTACTCTTTCCACAACCCGAAGGACCAATTAAAGCTGTGATTTTATTTTCTTCAAATTGTACACTTACATTCTTTAAAACGTGTTTGCTTCCAAAGCTAATGTTTAACTGATCAGCAGATAATTTAGTTTTCATTTTTTCTGAATTTATAACGGATATAAAATGCGCTTAGGTTTAATAAAAACACCACAATAATTAAGACTAAAGCCGTTCCATAGGCAATGGGTCTCACTTCGTCAATCGATTGGTGTTGGGTAGATAACATGTATAAGTGGTAGGGGAGTGCCATGAACTCTTGATTGATATACCCATTAGTATCGCTGATGTAAAAGGCAGCACCCGTAAAGAGGATGGGGGCAGTTTCTCCGGCGGCTCTAGATAGGGTTAATACCACTCCCGTCAAAATACCAGGAACAGCAGATGGAATCACCACATCTTTGATCGTTTCAAATTTGGTTGCTCCCACAGCTAAAGCAGCTTCTCTGGTGCTGTTGGGAATTTGCATTAATGCTTCTTCCGTTGTGGTAATGATATACGGAAGAGAAAGTAATCCTAAGGTTAATCCAGCAGCTAAAAGAGAGGTACCCAACTGAAGGGTTTGTACAAATAAAGCCAAACCAAATAACCCGTAGATAATAGATGGCACACCTGATAAATTTCGAATAGCTGCGCGAATGATACGCGTTAACCAATTGTTTTCAGCATATTCATTCAAGTAAATCGCACAACATACGCCAAAGGGAATACTGAACAAGGCTGTGATTAGTGTAATTAAGACCGTTCCGATGATTGGCGTTAGGATTCCTCCTTTGGTCATTCCTTCTTTCGGAACGCTCGTGATAAACTCCCACGAAAGACTTCCCACTCCTTTACTTACAATTTCCAAGAGGATAACAACCAAGAAAAAGCAAACAATAAGCGTGGTTCCCACTAAGGTTCCCCATTCAAGGATAGAAGATAATTTAAATTTATTAGGCTGCATGGTATTTTCTTAAGCGGTTGATAAAATATTCTCCTACAAGATTGGCAATTAAGGTCATAAAGAACAAAACAGTCGCTAATGCATATAAGCCGTAGTAGTGCGTGGTTTGATAGGGTACTTCCCCCATTTCAATGGCGATAGTCGCTGTCATGGTTTTTACCGAATCGAAAAACCCTGTTGGGATTAGAGCAGCATTACCTGTTGCCATTAATACCGTCATGGTTTCTCCAATCGCGCGTCCTACACCCAACATAATAGCGGAGATAATTCCAGGCGCTGCTGCGGGGATGATTACCTTGCGAAGGGTTTGCCATTTCGTAGCACCTACACCATAGCTTGCTTCTTTATAGGTTTTAGGTACCGCGTGAATCGCATCTTCGGCAATGGTAATAATCGTTGGTAGCGCCATGACTGCTAGTAATATCGCACCATTTAAGGCATTCAAACCATTGGGTAAACCAGCCATATCTGCTAATCCTGGACTCACGACAACAATGCCCAAAAAACCAATCACAACAGAAGGTACAGCAGCTAGCATTTCAATCGCGGGTTTTAAAATGTTTTTGAGTCGTGTTCCCGCATATTCAGAGATAAAAGCGGCTGTACCAATCCCTAGGGGAATGGCGATCAGCATTGCTCCAAATGTAACAAGTGTTGTACTCAATATCAGTGGTAACATACCGTATGCTGGGGTTTTTGCCGTTGGATTCCATTCCATTCCCGTGATAAAATCAAGTGGTTTTACAGCGGTAAAAAAAGAAATCGAATTGTAAATCAAAAGCGCTAAAATTCCACCTAGCAAACAAAGAACTAATAACCCTGTTGCTTTAAAGATATATTGAAAGGCAATATCTAAACTTATTCTAACTTTATATTTCATTTTATGGTCGTTCTATGATGTAATATCCGTGTTCCTTAATCAGCTGTTTACCTGCTTCACTGTTCTCAAAGTCGATAAACGGCTTCACCTTTTCCCAAGAATCCTCTAGGATAAATTGATATAAAGGACGTTGAAAAAAGTAGAGACTGTTATTGATGGCGTGTGCATCGATAGGGGAGTACGCAACTGAGGTAGGCGTTTCTTTGATACTGAGTATTTTAACTGTTGGATTGGTTGCCGTTTCATGGGAGATATAACCCGCACCTACATAGCCAATACCCGATTTATCGGTTTTGATTCCCTCGAGAATCTGGGCATTACCCGTCATCTCTTTGGCAGCATTAGAAAATTCTATTTTGAGTTTCTTTTTAATAAATGAATGCGTTCCTGAACTACTCTGACGCCCATATATATTAATAGGTAAATCTACATCCGTCAGTTGATTCCAATTGGTGAGTTCGCCTTTCATGATTTTGGCTAGTGTTTCAAGGTCGATCTCTTCAATGGGAAGATCCTTGTGAACGACAAAAGCTGTAGCATCTTCAGCAAAAATAACTGTTCTTACCTCGATTTTTTTGTCTTCAAATTGTTGGATTTCCTTGTCTGATAAAGGACGAGAAGAATTGGCAATATCCGCCTGACCGTTTAACAAAGAGGTGATTCCGATTCCCGATCCCCCTCCAGAGATAGCAATACTAAAATCGGCATCTACTTCAGTGTACTTTTCTGCTAAGTTAACCGCAAGGTTAACCTCGGTATCCGATCCTTTCATCTTGATCGAATGATTCTTGTCTCCACAGGATAACAACAGCAAAGACGAGAGAATGAGCAGGTTTTTTCGTGTTAGAATGTATAGCTGTTTCATTGGCACAAAAAACAGTGTTTCTTTTAACGTAATGATTACTCTAATATTATCAATGTGTTAAGCGTGTGTCGGGATGAAGTGAAAATTAATGTAGACTTTTCACTGTAGTTAAATGGGGAGATTCTAACTGCTTGCTGTGTTTTGTCTCTTTTTCACTCTAGTAGAAAGACAAGGGAGCCAAAAAAAAGGAAGGAAAGAGGGAAAGGGTAGAGGAGTCGCTCAGTAGTTTATAAGCAAAGAAAAAGCGCTAACTAGTACAAGAAACTAGTTAGCGCTTTTTTGTAAAAGGGTTAGCTTTTTATTTCACCCAATATTGAACAATTCTACCTTCATATACATTAGAAGAGCCAATTCGGTTCAGTCGGTGTGGTCGCCAATTGGACCAACCTGCTTTACAGTTACTTTCTCCACCGAAATCATCCGTGCTATCACTACACGTACCAATGTGGTGATTTAATTGACGCTCAGTATTCATGTAAAGACCAAACAAATCATTGATGTCGTATTTGCGGAAAATAAAGGAGTTTCCAGCACCTGCTGTTCCCGAAGGATAAACATAGGCAACTGTAGTTGACGTATTTCCAGCATACCCCAATGCTCCGTAAAAACCGGTAAAGAATCCCGATTGACTATACATACCTGGAGGATTCGCAGCAAAACGAACTCCATCAAAATAGTAGTAGTAATCTGGATTCGTTGTTCCTGGTTTGGTTAGCGTTTTTCCGAATAATTTACCCTCTGAGGTATTGTTTGTTAGATTTCCTGCAAAATTAGAAGTTGCTGGATTACCTGTTAAAGTGGTTACGTTCCAATAGTTATCTAACGTCCAACGGTCGTTAATTGGTGCAACAGTAGTGCTTTCAACCTCTTGATAGGTCGCGTTTGGATCTGTTGTATGTCCTTTTTCTTTAATGGTAAATCTAAAGTTTTTAGTAGCTCCTAAACTGCGTCCAACATTATTTACAGTTGCCGCTGGTAAAGAGAAGTTATACTCGTTAAACTTGCCTGTTTGTGAGGTAACCATTCCTCTTCCCGGTTGACTTCCAATTGATTCGTTTTGGCTTCTGAAATCGACTAAAATGAATTTCTCTGACATCGATTTTACCAAAGTCCAGCCGCCATTACTCATATCACAATACGTTTTGTACTTGTTGCTTGAACCATCTTGTACCCAATAATACCCATCTGTTGCCGTTGGGTTTTCATCGAGAATTTGGATGCATCGATCTGCTGGTTGTACAAATGTACCTCTTCCACTTTTTATTTGAACGGTAAACGAACACTGAGCTGCCGGAGAAGTAGGAATCGCAAACGTATACGTTGTTGAACCTATAGCTGCCGGAGTTCCCTGTGCATAAAAGCGAATAGAGGTTGTAGCGTTGGTAATATTAATAGAACCCGTTGAGAATTTAATCCCATTAATTGTCGGTGTCTCAAGTAAGATAGAGCCTGTTGTGATTACATCCGTTACTGGAATATCTACATAGTGACCTCCTGTAACCGCTAAATTCGCATAGTAATCACCCGTTACGACCGCTTGACTACAGTTTACGTTAAATTGTGTAGAAGCACCAACAACCGTAATTTTAGGTAAACTACAATTGGCGATCACATCAACACCGTTAAATTTTACGGTAATTTCATCCGTTGTTGGACCGTTTAAAGGAGATCCTTGTCCTTCTAACACCACCAGCTGATTGCCCGTTTCTGTAAAAACACCAGAACCAGAAAACGAATACCCATTTCCTGTATTAATTAGGATTTGATACGTTCCTGGTTCAGATATATTTAGCGATAAAGTGTATGTATTTGACGTGTTTAGCGCACTTCCTTGTGTGTAAGTTCCCTGTGGTCCAACAGGTGGATCACAGTTGAGGAAAGTAAATTGTGCAGGATCATAGGTACCGCACATACTCAACCAACGTTTAATTTGACCATCGTAATAATTTAAACAGTTTGTTGTTGTATTAAAAATCATCAACCCATTGGCTGGATTTTCAATGCCGTTTCGCTGAATCGTCGACAAACGAGGAATTAACAGCCCCTTGCTATTAGACGTTATTTCCATTTGTGCATTTTCATTAATCATATTGGTTCCAATACCAATACTTCCATTTTGGTAAATGCTTTCGTGGTTCATCGATGCAGGTAAACCCGTATCTGCAGACATCCAAGGTTCAGAATCCATTAAATGCCACATACTTGTATAAGCATTAAAAACATAAAATCCTGCATTGTAAATATAGGAAGTTGTAGGACCTTGTCCATCTGAATCCATTACATAAACCATTGTTCCATGTTGATCTTCCCCATATTTGCTCGCGTCGTTATCCAACTGTTCTACGGTTACTCGAGGGAGTAATAGACCATTGGGAGGGCCAGAAGTAGTGGCCTTTATTTCCATACTCACTTTGGGATCTCTTGTATGCACACCCACCTGAGCAAGCATACTAAAGCTATAGAGTAAGGATAATAGAATAAATACTTTTGTTTTCATAAAAAAATGTGTTTTTATTCAGAAATTATTTTAAATCCTAAAATTATCATATTTTTATGTTAAAAGCAATGTGTAGTGTTATTTTTGTTAAATAAATAAAAAAATACTTTAATATGTCAAAATAAATAGAATAAAATATATAAATTATTGATTTAATGTCGTAAAAGGTGAATTGTTTGAGAAATGTGTGGGTGGTTTACTCGTGATTTAGTCCTAAATACATTGGTGTTTCTGTTTCTTATTCGTGAAATGCGATTTTTCGTGAACTAAAGTGTTGATTATTATGAGGTTTGATCATTAGGGGAAATGCTTATCTGTTGCCTTACAGGTAATTGTTGCGATTAAGGGGGCTCAACGATGTGTGCTTATTTTATTAAGGAAGAAGGTCCTAATTTATTGAGGTTTAGGAGTGCTGAATTTGCTCCCTAAATAATTGCCGAGAAGTGAAAGGTTAGCAGTATCCAACCATGAAGCTTGTGATTACACCAAAGTAAAAAGAGCCTTACACAAAGTCACTTCGAGTTTATGCAAATTAAAATCTTTGTTAGCTGTCATTGGTTCTGAATTTTGAGTTGTTGATTTTGTAGATGAATCACCCTCTTTTTTCTTAGCACCTCCGACCAATAAAAAAGCATTACTCAAGAGTAAACGAGCTATTTTTTATTTAAAATACTTACGCAAGGTACTACTATAGTCCTTGAGGTAGATCATCTTCTAAATTATCCTGTATTTGAAGTAGAACCGCAGAAGATAGGTGTGGTGTTTTATTTTCCAAATAGATTTTGCCAAAATCCCTTTTTCTTCGTTTCAGCTACTTCTTCTACTGTCGTTTTTACGTACTCAGTATGCGAAAGTATTTCACTATCTGTTAAGTTGGGGTCTGTTTCAATCTCTTTTAATTGCTCAATGACTGCTGCTTCATATAGTAAGGCTCCTTCTAGGTCACAATTAAATAAATTGGAATAACAAGTAGATTCATTGAGGTCTAGTGGATTAGGTTCGATAACTTCGGTTGCTTCTAAAAGACCTAGATTGTGCTCTTTGGCATAGGTTAACGCGTTGATAAAAACATTGATTCTCCCATGTGAATAGAAATCGTCTAGTTCTTTTTTAATGCTGTCATTTGCGTGGTAGTCTGATAGTAATTCCACAACATTTGCCGCCGACATATAAACGCCAGAGCTGTAGTTTTCACTTATCGCATTGTGGATCGGGTTAGGAAGATCAACAGTTAAGACCTCTTGCCACGGGGTTGTGTATTTTTTAAACAATGGATGCTCTTCCATCAAAAAAGAATAGGCAGAACCTCGGGTGTAAAAGAAGGTTCTGAAAAAGCCTTGTATTACAGCTATATAATAGCCATGTGTCTTGTCAAAATTAGCCGTTGGGGGTGTTTGTTTCGCTACGTCAAGGGTATCCCTGTATTTCTCTATATAAAAATCATCCATTTGATGTTTTTTAGCCAATTCCTCAAGGGTTGTATCGTCTTGAAGCAAATCAAAATACCAGGCTTGCATTTCTTGTTCTTTTATCGGATGGTAGCTTATATCAAATCCCATAGCTGTTTTTTTATTTGTGCGTGAAAAGATGTCTTGCAATTGTGTGGAATAGATTTGTATTCGGCTCCATTTCCTACATGCAAAGAATTTGAGCTAAAGTACTACATGTTTTTTTTATTTCACTCTCTTACATCTAATTTCTGTGTATTTAATTGCATTATCTTCCTTATTTAGGGGATTAGGTAGGGAAGTCATAAACGTGAATTCATCCTCCGTCAAATGAGTGATGAGCATTTCTTCTTTTACACCTGTATCGTCTACGGTATGGATGGTGTGATCTTGAAGGGTATAAGATAACTGAATTACCTCCTCCAAGCACTGGTCGTTTTCGTCTTTTCCTATATAGGTAACAAGCTCGATTTGATCCGTAGTAAAAATCCAAGTTAGGTTTCCACACCCAAATTCATCTTTTGGTGTCGTTTCGGTTAAAAACTTGGCCTCTCTATCGTAAAGCCTAGCTGATGTTAGTTCCCATGTTCCTATTACATCTGCTTCGCGATATGTTTTTGTGGCTTCTTGCTCCTTGCAGCTATATAAGGCTAAGGTCAAGATAACAAGTAGGAAAAGGTGGACTTTTTTTTTCATAGTATGCTGTTTTGATTTCATCCGTGGTTCATGCTAAATTCATTTTGTTTCTATTCTTGATTAAAAGTTGGAGGCGAAATTTCTTTGACAAAGAGTAAACCGTCATAGGCCTCGTAGAATATCTTATGGATTAAAATTCGATGCAAAGGTTTAGGTTGGTACCCACCTCCACCAAGGAGTAAATATTTTGCTTTTTTGGTAAAAAAAGGAGTGGGTTCAGTTCTATACGAATCTTCCATATCGATGAAAAATATAGGTTTATCTACCGCCATTAATACCTTCGCGTATGTATTGGGGAAAGGTTTAGTGATAAGATACGTTTTCCAATAAGGTCCTTTTTTCTTATCCGTTACATATCCGTGTATTGTACCTGTACCAAAGTCGAATCCGACACTGTAATACTCATCTTGATAGTGCTCTTTCAAATGGCGTCCTAGATTAATTATTCCACTGCCAGTATCATACATTTCCTTTTTGTTTATATGTTCGTTATGTGCCCAGATAAAAACTTTTTCGTTTGCTGCTTGCTGATCCACAATGTATTTTATATTTTCAAACATTTTTAAATCTCGGAATTCAGCACTAGTAGGATATTTATCTTTCATGGTGCTTGCATATTCGGTATAACTAATCAAGTAATTTAATGCTCTTTCAATGCTTTGATAGCTTTCCTTATCTAAATTGTAACGCAAGATTTGTTGTTTTAGTTGCTGTAATTTAGGTACTTGAAGTGACCACCAATCCGTAGGTTTTTCATAGTCAATCTTTTTAGTTGAACAACTGTCTGCTACCACTAGTAGGTCTTCATCAATCGCAATTTTATTCAATGCAACAAAATCTCGTATTTCAAGATTAATTTTCTGACCTAGCTGCATGTCCATACCATAAAATCGTATCTGTTCTTCTTCTGGTTTGTCCCTATTGTAAGTACGCATCCATTCCAAAAGATCAATGACTTCATTGGCATACCAAAATGCAAGATTAAAGTTATTGGCTATTGTTTTTTTATCTCTTTGTCCTCCTTTTATCCATTCATTTATTCCCGCTTCAGCTTGATAGCTTTCTTCCATAATAAACACTTTAAGGCCTTTGTTTTGGACTAAATACTTAAAGAACTTTGCCTTTATATCAAAGAATTCTTTGGTATTATGCGAAGCCTCTCCGAATCCATAAATTCTTGCCCTTTCAAATTGAATAGGCATGTTGTTATGAAAGATAGTAAGTTCAGAATCGGGATTTGCATCTTCAATAGTGATGGAATTCTCCGTTAACCAATGTATGGTTTCTTTTTTTTGTGCAAAGAAAAGAAGGGGAGCAAGGAGTGCTAGACTAGTGATGATTTTTAGCATACTAAATTAATAGGGGGGATAAAATTGTTTTTCGTCTATTTTTAATTCGTGGATAAAAGCTAATTTTACTTTGTCGGCTTCATAAAAATCGAAATAATTAAGATCAATATTTTTAGTGGTTTCGAGCTCCTTGTATAGCGAAATTATTCGTCCCTTATAGGAACAACTAGCAATAAAGTTATTGAAAAATTGTTCACTTTCTATTTTGTCGGCATACAAAATCAGAAAATCAATGGGCATTATGCTTTTTTCTGTGTATGTATTGAACTGTGTTCCATTTACTTTCAAAAAATCAATTGCATTTTGAATATTGTCAAATAAATTGAAAATAGGTAATGCGTAATCATTTAGTAATGCTGCAATCTGATTTATTTCATTTGTTCCATTCATTCCTGCTACATTCCATTTTCTATAACCACAGGGACTTAAGTAACCTAGTGTATTCGAATAAACTGCTCCTTGACAATGTTGGTTTCCCGTTTGTTTGATTTGCCAATCTTTAAGTTTTTTAGAATAAATAGTTAGATGGGGAAGAACTTGAATGTCACAAGCAGCATTTAAATAACTTGACTGAAAGTAAATTTCATAGATCAAATCCTTATTCACTGAAACTTTTTTCAGTGTTTGTCCTTTTTGTAAAACTTTAAAATTGCTGTCTTTCAAAAGATTTGCAATTTCAGAACAAGCGTCAAGAAATATTGTTCGGGTGTTTTTTTTACTTTCCATGTTAAAAATTGTCAGATTTCGAGATTGGTTATAAGCGTTGTTTTACGCTTGCTACTACACGTTTTTGTTGGCGAAATAAAACTCGATGGTGTTTCGTCAACGAACACGTAGCGGTGTATTGCGTTAAATTATATACGAATATAATTAGTTTTTTGTGAATTAGGCAGGGGTAACCTCCGCTCATTTTAGTTGACCAAACAAGGATTAAGTCAAACTACCTCGGTTGTATTTTTTTATTTTCAGCATCAAAGTAGGGGAGTGGCAATTTGTCCTACTAATAGGATCGTTCCTTTCAAAAAAGAAATTGCAGCGCTCCTAACAAGGTAAATAGGTACAAAAAAACAATACCTCACTCCGCTAGCGTGGTGCTTTTTTATTATTTCCATGATCATTTTTTTTATATCCCCCCCCCCCCCTTATTTGCTATTCGTTTGTTGTAACTTTGTTGCTTCGACTGACTCCCAATCGTTTAACTGTTTGTTTTTCTTCGTTTGGGTGATGAAAACGATCACAATAATATGAAGAAAGAACAAGGGGATAAAGAACGAGTACATTGGACGGTATGTATAAGCTGTCATGGTCTTGGAAAGAAAAACAAAGGACCTCGAAAAAAAGCGAAGTTGACCAAACAAATACCAGTTCATTCCGCGGGGGGTAAAGGGCATTTGTCTTCTTATCTTCACGCTTGTTCTACATGTGGAGGATCGGGTATTGTTCCCGCTCCTTTTCCTCCAACTCCAACAGCGAAATACCCACATGTTGCTATCATAGGCGGCGGTATCGGTGGCATGGCATTAGCGGTTGCTTGTTTACACCGTGGAATTCCCTTTACCATGTTTGAGCGCGATGAGAATTTAGATGCTCGTTCTCAAGGGTATGGACTCACCTTACAACAAGCGAGTAAGGCTTTGAAAGACTTTGGTCTTTTAACGTTAGAGGAGCAAGTAGTCTCGACCAAACACGTGGTTCACCAAACGGATGGAAAGGTTCTCGGTAGCTGGGGATTCCGAAAATGGCAACTTTTAGCTCCCAATACATCCCCAAAAAAATGCAATATCCACATCGCTCGTCAATCGCTTCGCTTCGCTTTATTCAATCAATTGGGAGAACAGCCAAAGGTAAAATGGGGACATCAATTACTCGATTACAACTCTGTCGCAACTGATGAAATTGAATTGACATTTCGGGTGAATGGAGTCCTTAAAAAAGAGAAAGCGAATCTCGTTGTAGGTGCTGATGGAATCCGCAGTGCTGTTCGTCGATTGAGTATGGGAGATGAAGTTACACCGCTGCATTATTTGGGCTGTATGGTTATTTTAGGTATTTGTCCTTTAGCTGCTGTAAAAGATTTGACAACCAGTACTTTGTTAGATGCTACGACGGTCTTCCAAACCGCTAATGGCCAAGATAGAATCTATATGATGCCTTATACCCATGATTCAATGATGTGGCAACTTAGTTTTCCTATGGAAGAAAAAGAAGCGATTGCCTTAGCGCAATTGGGGGGTGAAGCACTCCTGGCAGAAGCTTCTAGAAGAACCCCATGGCATGATCCCATTCCACAGCTTGTTCAAGCTACTTTACCCGTTAAAATATCAGGTTATCCTGTATACGACAGAGCATTACTAACTCCTGAAAACTGGAAGGAAAACGATGCTATTACACTTTTAGGTGATGCGGCTCATCCCATGAGTCCGTTTAAAGGGCAAGGCGCAAACCAAGCCTTATTAGATGCCTTACTCTTAGCGCGTATGATTACTAAAGGATGTGCAGCAACACCGTGGAGAGAAAAGGGTTTAAGAACTGCTGTATTAAACGACTTTGAAGCGGCTATGTTCACACGAAGTGCTGAAAAAGTAAAAGGCTCGGCTCAAGCCGCTCAGCTGCTTCATTCCACCTTCGTTTTAGAAGAATGCGATCAACCTAGGGGGTCCGCAGTAAAATCAAAAAAACATAACATCTGAAACAAGAACAAATAGGGGAGAGACTGCAAGGCCGTTTGAACTGTTTTGAATTATAACTTTTGGGTTTTGCGTTTGTTGATGTTGAAGCTATGCATTCCTAGTGCTTCTTCTTTTATATGTAGGTTCATTGACCATTACTGCCGTTTATACGCTTCGTGGTTGTGGTTAAAAATTGAGGGTAATAACTTCGTTCAATTCGACTAAAGTCTCGAGTGCAATCCGTGACTTTACCGTTACTTTATCTATACGTCTATATCTAGCCCATAAACACCAATCTGCAAGAGCAAGTCATTTTGAAAGCTCGATTCTAATTTCGTGTGTCTCAAAACATAAGTTGCTGTTTTTTATTAAATTTAATTAGGTTTTGGCGGAATAGAAAGCCAAAACTTTAAATTTTAATCTTAACCTGCGATTGTGGTAAACCCTTGTTAGCGTTAGTAATTTTTGTCAATTTTTATTTATAATCTCTTCTAGTTCTATGTCAGATAAAACTCTGTTTTCATCTAAAAAATAATTTTCCCCAACATTCGTTGCTTCTGATAAAATAGCGATTACTTTTGTACCTGTTTTTGTCTTTGTTTCATTCCAACATTTTGTCAAAAATGAGCTAAGTAAGAAAAACTCAATATCATTAAATTCTTCTAAATCAAGGTCATCAAATTCTTCAAATTCTTCATCATTTCCAGTTAGCTCATACCATAATTCACTAAATATTTCACGAAGTAATAAATTTTGATTGTCAGTTTTTATTTCAAACCTTGGATAATCTTCATAGGTGTAATTATCTCGTAAACTTGGAATTACAAAAAGGTAAAAGTATTGGCACAGATAATAATAGACACTGAACTTGTCTATTTCTTCTGAAATGTTTTTTTCTTTTTCAAAACCTTTGGTTTGAATTTTATAAAACATTTCAAAAACTTGATTTTCAATAGGGATAAGAACAAATTTTGGGTAAATGTCTTTCCATTTTTCAACTAAAAAATCAAAAATTTTTTGATACTTCCAGTTCATTTCATCTGTGTTGTTGGAAAAACATACTTTGTATTTTTCTTTCGCAACTACATAAGTTTCACCAATTAAATCCCAATGTTTTTTTAGTAATTCAGATTGTATATTTAGTTCTTCGTGTTTATTCATCAGTTTCGTTTTACTATTACCGCTAATGCGGAAGACTACAAAAATAACACCTATATGCGTATTTCGTAAAATCTTAAGCTAATTTACATAAAAAGCCAATTATATATTTTGGTGTAAAATTGGGTGTTTATGATTTAACTGATTAAGTATCAGTGTTTATTTCGGAGAAAGAGGGATTACAGACTCGATGGCGCGGATTTAAGGTACAAATCCGCGCCATCGGGACAGAATATTATCAGAGGTATAGCGTTTAATAAAGTAATGGCGAAACGCATGGGGAGTGAATATGTACACGAACTTTGGACATTGGGGAAGTTTAGTAAAGTAGACACTTTCCTCAAAGGAGGAGGAGAGGTAATCAGTAGAAAGGCTACGCAGCTAGCAGACATTTCCCTTGATACTGCATATAAATACATAGAGGAGATAGGAAAAAAATATCATAAGAAAACTGTGATGAATCCAAAAAGAGCAGGAACAGATGTGTTAAAAGGAGATAAAAAACTCCAAGTCCCAAAACAGGAGAAGGGAATACCTGATGCTGTTAAGGAACATGCAGGTAAGGCAGATGTAATCATACAAGAAGTAGAAGAAGTAACAATGAAAATGCTAGAATGGTGGAATAAAAAATAAAAACAATGAGAAAACTAAGATACATATACCAAAATTGGAGTAGAGAATATTATAAACTTAAGTCAGAAGAAGATACTTGTTGGTACTACAGTAATTTCTATAAATCAGATATACCTAAGAAAGTCTTAGCTGAGAAGACTGTAGATGTAGAGACATGGGCGAAGTATGCTTATGACATGAATAGAGAGTTTATGAATAGAATGTGGGCAGGAGAATTTGCTTTTTGTAGTAAAGAGTTTAATGAGAAGGTAGATGATATTGCTCGCGCTTTTAATGTAACTGCACTCATAGACGTTATTGATCAACCTTATGCTTATATTAGATTTGGAGGGGCGTTTGCTACACTTTTCTTTTTAGATGAGCACAAGCGAGTGTTTATGCAATATACATTTCAGAATGCAGTATCCTTTGATACATCAGAATTTAATAAAGAGCGCTTCAGAAGAGGAGAATTATTCTTAGTGGAGCTAGAAATTTTTAAATATCCAGAAGAGATGATAGATGGCGATTGGAGGAATAAGGATTATATCTCTTATGCCTTTAACCCTGATGGATATCTAGAGGTCACGAAGATGTATGATATCCGCAGTGGTAACGGGATAGAAGAGAAGTATGTAGCTGAGTCACCTGTGAATGTAGAGAGTAACTGGGAGCCCTACCCTAACTTCGGAGAATGGGATTCTATCTTTAGGATGAAGCGATGGGCAGAGGGAGAACTTGCAGAGGGATTTAAGAACCCTACGGACTATACAGAGTAAAAAGGAAAGTTATGAGCAAGTTATCAGATTTATTATTCGGAAATACTTATTGCTGGGTATTGGATATCCATTTTTGAACTTACACACTTTAAGAGACAGTGCCATTATAAATAGTAAATTATGTATATAACTCGATGGCGCGGATTTAACTTCGTTCTATTCGGCTGATGCCTCGGGTGCAATCCGTGACTTTAGTTATACACACAGGCTAGAAGTCCACACAATCAGGTTTAACTTCGTTCAATTTGGCTAAAGCTACGAGTGCAATCCGTATCTATATCTATCCTTTAAACACAGCCTCAAGATTATTTTTAAATCTGAATAATTACATATCAAACTGAAAAAGTAATTATGTATTTACAACAACCTCTTTTTTTACAATTTAGCGCACGGATTACAAATCCGCGCGATCGGGTGATCTGTTACTATGCTTTATCGCTTATTTCCCTTGATCTTAGCTAAAGGAGCAAAGTTGCCTTCTTCGAATACCCAAGTGATAATATCATCTGCTGTAGCCTCGTACAAAAAAAAACTAAGAAAGATTAACTCACTTAGTTTTTTTGAGGATTATTTGCTTTATATAGACATCTGAAAGACTCTCAATAAAAGATACAATTTAATTATTGAATTCCTATAACATCCATTTCATATAAATCTATATGATATAAAATACTTTTATAATCACAAAGAGTAAAGTCCAAAACGTTCTGAATCAACTAACCCAGGTTGCTTAAAATGTAATCCGTTTTCACAACAATAGTTATAAATTCTATCACTTTCAGATGCTTTTTTAAACGTTATATAAGCTACTTTTAAAAACTTTAGCTCTTTTAATCGCTCAATGAAAATATCTGCATTTATATCTACCAACTCTGTAATCATTAAAGCTTTTAAATTAGTCATACTAAAGATTGAATTTACATCTGTTAATTTTTTTAAACCTACACATTGAAATAACTCTATATTATTGGCGTATTTAAAAATTGGAAGTTTTTCTACAGTAGAAATATGTCCCAACCTAATAGCTTTCAAATCTAAACTTGAAATAGTATCTTCAAGATTAAGTTTATTACATCTTTCTAACATTAAAGTCCTTAAATTAGGAAAAACTGCATTTAATAACTCTGCACTTTTTAATTCTTTTGAAATAAGTAATATTTTCATAAAAGGATTAATAGATAATTTACTTAAGTCTAATGAAGATACTCTTAATATTTTTAAACTATTTTGTATATTTAAAAATTGGTGTTGCTTATTAGTGATCCCGCTCTCAATTCTAAAGTGTTTTAACGTTGTAAATTTATTCAACACTTCTAATGAAATACCCTTTTTAAACCTATTCATTAGTTCTAAACTTTCTAAATGCTTAATATTTCCAAGTTGATCAAGAGTACTAATTATCCCCATATTAACTGCAATACATAAATTTTGGACATTACTTAGATATTGTAATGCACTTAAATCGCCTTCTTCCAAAAGTTTTTTTGTTTCGATTTCATACAGTACTAATATTTCGGAATACTTGACAAGAAGCTCATTTAGCATCCTCAAGCATTTAACATCATAATCTTTATTAATTATACAAATACTTGATGTATTAATTAATTTATCCTCTAATGTTAAAACATTCTCTTGGTTTATCTTTGAAAAAAAAAGTCTCTGCTTCATTATTATATTATTTTGTTATTTACTACTTCCAATACATCCACCACCTGATCCATTTGTTCCATAATGCTCGTTAGCTCTAAAAGGTTGTTGTACTTGATTGTATTGAACATCTTCTTAATTTTAACAATAGGGGGGGCTATGTATGTAGCAGTTAACAATACTATTGATAAATCGGAGTAGCAGATACTAGTTAATGAAAAAGCTAAATTAATAAATCAATTAGAAAATGTAAATCAATTTTTTGTTGAAAATCCTACATAATTAACTGTATACTCAAGATTATTTTCAAAAGCATATTCTGTCCCATTGTTTAGGGGTATACGAAATAAGCTCTTTTGGTATATTATCATCAAATTCTGATGAAAGAAGAACTTCTAATGTCATCTGTTCATCCAATATTTTATCGATAATACCATTATATTTGGTAAATTCTAATCTATACATATTTTATCATTTAGGAAAAGTCTAAATATTCTCCTTTTAGTAGATTTTTATAGTCTATTAAATATTCATAATCAACATATGTCAATGGTTTTTTTATGAAATTACTAGATACATTTACCTTTGCTTCTTTTGTTAGTTTGGAATACGTTTCTTTTATTTTTGAATATTTCGACTCATAGTAGCTCATATTTTCTTTTTCATTATCAAATGAAATTTGTTTAGTTATTCGTTCAGAGTTGTTATTAATTTTAAGCTCAATTTGACTTAGAAATAACTTTCCTTCTGGGTATTCTTCTATTATGTCATTCATAAATTTTCTCCAATTATACTTATGAAGGACAATCCGCAAGAAGCTTTCATATAAATTATCTTCTAATGTTAGATATTCAATTATAATATCTAAACTATCAACAGATATAGAAACAATTGCAATATCATCCAAATAAAAGGTTAGATAGTAATTCTTATTGTGTTCATAAGCATACTGAGCCCATTTATTAGAAGTTTCTAAATGTTTTTTTTCTTCTTTTGTAGGATTATTATCTAAGTCTATATCAATAATATACTCTAATGTTTCTTCTTCTGTACTAATAATCTTATTTACTGAATTATACGCACTAAATTCAATTCTATATTTTTTCATCATTTAAAAATACTTGTTATATCATCAATAATTTTAACATTTCTATCTGCTGCATATTTTAATAAGTCATCAGAAACACCTTTCATATTTTCTACTTGTAAATATACTGTCTTATCCAATGTTTTACCTGTTTCTACTATTTTTGCTTTAGAATATTTGGCTGCATCACGAATATATGCTTTTGTTGTTTCAGGTTTAATCTTTGTTAAATCAGTTGCTTTTCGTTCTATAGCTATTGTTCCATCAATGATAGCATCGACATATTCTTTCGCACCATTGGCACGACCTGCTTTTTGGTTCCACCTGTTGATATCCCATTTGTGACTAAGAGAAGTCTCTTTGCGAATACCATCTACTGTGATTCTAAGGTAAATACCTCTTAAATCACTTTTCTCTCTACTTGGTTTGAGAAAGAAATTAATTGATAACTGTTTTTCTAACATAATTCAACTGTTTTAAATAGTAATAAATGTCGAATTAAAACACCCAAAATCACAGTTTAAAACTCTCTGGTACCCTTTGGTGTCAGGGTTTGCTCAGTTAAAAGGTGCACATTGCTTACCTATTTTTTTGTGCACCGAATCTGTAACTTTTTTTTGAGCATTTTTGAATAAAATGCGATACCCTTAAAAAAGAAAAAACCTATAACTCGTTGTGAATCATAGGTTTTGTGCTTTTTTGATGACTTTTGAAAAAGTTATCTTTTATAAATCAGCGGAGAAAGAGGGATTACAGATCCTATTCGGGGTAAATAGACACAAAGAAAACCAATACCTCGCTACACTCGGTATTGTGCTTTT
Organism: Myroides sp. C6-3; assembly: GCF_050522425.1. Classification (NCBI taxonomy): domain Bacteria; kingdom Pseudomonadati; phylum Bacteroidota; class Flavobacteriia; order Flavobacteriales; family Flavobacteriaceae; genus Myroides; species Myroides sp. C6-3. Next base: position 44,622 of record NZ_JBMVQP010000031.1, read on the forward strand.
TTTATTTCCAAAAAGTGATGCTGAGAGTAAAACTCTCCAATGAAGAGAGGGATTAAATATCCTATTCGGGGTAAATAGACACAAAGAAAACCAATACCTCGCTACACTCGGTATTGTGCTTTTTTTGGATCAAGCGCAAAAGTTGGGGAGGAAGTTGTAAAATAATATATTTGCATCATGATGGATAGCAAAGAAATACTAAA